>DATMYN010000029.1:0-3570 GCA_035560875.1 Longilinea sp.
ATACTCGACCAACCGTTTGAATTAATACTTACATTTATGTTGAAAGGATCAGTATAGGATGTTCACAAGCAAAGAATTCATCCATGAGACAGAATCCGAATGGGATGAGCTGGTAAAGGCGCTCAAGGCGATCCCCCAAGAGAAAATGATTGTTCCGCTCAAGGCAGGGGAATGGTCGGTCAAAGATATCCTGGCCCACCTGACCTGGTATGAACGCGAAATGATCGGTGTGGTGGGGCAACGCGCCTTGGTTGGATCGGACCTGTGGAACCGGCCGTTAGATGAACGCAACCGGGCTGTGTATGATCAGCTCAAGGATTTACCTTTAGCCCAGGTTCTAGCCGATTTCACGGCGGTGCATGAAAAACTGATGGGACTGCTGAAAGGGCTCAGCGATGCCGAATTGAACAAGCCGCCGTTATTCAAAGATATGCCCATGGAATGGATCCCGGGAGATTTGATCGGCAGCAATACCTACGAACATTACCGCGAACATTTAAAAGCCATCCGCGAGTGGGAGAACAACGGTACTTAACGATTTACTTTAAATGAAGAGGGGAATTCAAGCAGGGTTCAAACGGAAACTCTATATCGTTTCGTCCCCCTCGTCTTCGCCCGGATCGAGGGTGTACCAGTGATCGGTCTCGCTGAAGCCGGTGATTTCCTGATCCTGGGGGGTCAAGGGTTCGTCCATGCGCACCTGCAGCAAGATACCGGCGGTACGCACCCCGTTGGATGTCATCATGCGGCGCACCCGGTAGCGCAAGAAGTAGCGCTTGACCAGGTCGTTGGCCAGCACATCCTTTACCGTACGCACGCTCACTGCCGCCCGGCGGGCTAACTCGGACATTTCCGTTTCGATCACATTGCGCAGTTCCCCGGTCATCGGGTTCCAGTAGCACAACGAGCGGGCCGCTAAAATGACGGTAAAAGCCGAATGTCCCAGTAACGGCAGCCATTCATTGAACAGGTACAAGGTAAGGAACATCCCCCGTTCGGGCTGGATCAGGCGGGCGCGTTCGCTGCCGTAAGCCCGCTGCAGGGCTACCTTGCGGTTGCTCGGTTCGCCGTTTTCGGCGGTCTCGGGGGCGCTGACCGGTTTCTTTTTCCGTTGAGCAGGTTGGGGCGGTTGTTCGCCAGCGCTCGCATCCTCTTCAGAGGCTTGCTCTTGTTTTTGGCTGAGCACCGGCGGTAGTACCGCACTCAGGGGGGAGGGCTCCTGGGGGTCTGAATCCGTCGGGCGGTAGAAGCTGTTCAGCACCGCCACCTGCATCCGCACCGGCTGCTGGAACATGCCTTCCAACAACCCATTGATGCGCTCCTGCAGCCGGTTCATCACCCAATCACGGGTGTACGAGTTATAGGCTCCCAACTGGAAGATGCCGTCCTGCCATCCCACCACAACCAGCGGCTCCACCCAGGTTTCATACTCGCGGCGCGGCATTTCTGCCTGGAGCTGGCTCAAGACCATATCCCAGGCTTCAATGTGTGCGGGCCGGCGCGAGGTGACCACCGGGGGTGGGGTTAGCCCTTCCACGTTACGATCCTTCTTCCTTTCCTTTTCGAACCATTACGGCTGTCATTCTTTTTATCATTTCCGCTCGTATCAGCGGGATCTCCCAAGCGAGGATTCTTTATAGGTCTCTACTTTATATTTCCAACGGGCATACTCTTCAGCCTGCTCGCGGCGGGTAAACCGGGCCACCATCTGTCCGTTGGCCGGGTCTGTTACCGGCCAGGGCATGGCGGGCAGCACCGCTACACGCGGCCGGCGGGAGACAGCCAGGGGGATGACCTCCAAATTAGCGGCGGTATTGTTCTTGTTGTCGCCATCTTTGTGGCGGACAGCCATCCCAACCGCCAAAGCCTGCTCCCCGTAGGCGGCATAGGCTACGATACGGTGGAGCGGCAGGTGCTGTCCGGCTAAACTGACCGTCAGATACCCGCCCCGATCGACCCGCGGGCGTAATGCCCGGCCGCGCGACCCGATCACAAGCCCCTGGGCCAGGTCCACCGCTACCCTGCCGGTGTCCACAGCCTGTCGGATCTGCTGAGAAGTGCGGGTTAGCATGAGAAAACCTTCCCGTTAGAGGGGGTACATGCCGCATTTATACCTCCCTTTTTAAGATTGGTTTTAAGGATTCTCATACAGTGGTTTAAGAGCCTAAATGAGGTGTTCATTTCCCGGTTATGTATCGCAACCCGTATATATGGCGGTACATGTCCTTATATACACTTCCTGTGCTACCCCTGGCGGTTTAATGTTGTCCAGCACAAGATGTTTGTGAATTGTTTCTTCCATTAATATACCTATTATTTGGTAGAAACAATTAATCAGACCCGGCCATGGCTTCCACAAGCGCTTCAAGAGCCATTTCGGCCTGGTTGTGCTTGATGCGGCCGTAGCGAGCGCTGCATAAGCGGGTAAGGATGCCTACCGTTTCACCAACGGATACCTTGCGGCGCAGCAAAGCAGAAAAACGCTCCTGCCAAACTTCCAATTCATGCACCTCCCCCTGGGATAAAGTCACACCAACCTTGTGGCGCGGGATCGGCGTTGGCGGGCGTCCCGGAGAACGCACCTCGGTCTCCGGCGCCATACGGCGGGCTTCGTAGAGTTGCACCCAGGCATTGCGGGTGGTAGAAGGTTTGGTCATAAGTTGATCACCTCACGGACAATACTGCGGTTCACGGTTGTCTCTTCACTTTCCAGAAGGGCGTCAACCGCCAGGGCGCAAAAGCGGATGATCTCCCGCGGCACCCCTTGGGAACGTTCGTATAAAAGTTCAAACGCATCGTCATCGATCAATGACTCGTTCCGTCCGGAAACACTCAGGCGGAAGTTCACCATTTGTAAAGCGCTGGAGAGGGTTAAGGGAGGAAGTACCAGGCGCACAAAAACGCGTGCATTGACGGCTTTGTTGGTCTCGAACAGTGTGTTCATTTCGCTCTGCCCAAAGGCTATGATCTGCACCACTTTGGAGTCATAATCAAAGTTATACAGGCGGTGGATCACCTCGAGCGCTTCGCTGTTCATCAACTGGGCGTCATCCAGCAGGATGATGACATTTTTACCGGCCGTGTACGCCGAAGCCATGTTGTGTTCTAGGCTCTCCATCTGGCGCTGAAAACTGCGCTGGGGCGGAATATCCAAGGCACTCGAGATCTGGCGGGAGGCATCCATGGCCGATTTGAAAGCAGCCGTATGGATATAGCAGATATCAACCGAATCTTCCGAGGCGTATACATCATACAAACGCCGTGCCAGGGAACTTTTACCCATGCCCATATCACCGGTGATGAGGATGAGGCCGCGGCGGCGAGCAATGACCCCCTGAGCCTGGCGGTAGACTGCCAGATGCTCGGGTCCCAAATACAAATAGCGTGGATCGGCGGAAAGCTTAAAGGGATCCTCTTTCAAGCCCAAGCGTTCCAGGCGCGCCACGCGCCATTCATCATCACGAAATGTGTTTAGCATACGCCTTTTCCTCCATTTCGTATTATTATTGCACAAATGTGGGCTTAATTCAAGGTAGTTAGCGCTATTTTAAGGGGGTTACACCATAATTA
>DATMYN010000030.1:0-2305 GCA_035560875.1 Longilinea sp.
GAGTTTTTTTTTATGCAAACCCTTATAAATTACGTGACATCAAATTCAGTTCAAGTCTAAAGCGCCAGCCCATTTCTTTCCAAAATTCAGCTCCGTGTTTGTTGTCGGCATAGACGAAGATGTGACAGCGCGGGATGCCGATGGCTTTCAGGCCGTCGATCGCGCGTTCGACCAGGGTACGACCAATTCCTTGATGGCGGAATTCCTTCTTTACCGCCAGATGATAAATGAAGCCGCGCCGGCCGTCATGCCCGCAGAGGATCGTACCGACCAATTCACCGTCTACCCGGGCAGCCCAGCTTAAACCGGGGTTGCGCTCCAAAAAGAATAAAGTTTCCTGTGCGCCATCCGATTTTGTTATTCCAATCCCCGGAGTCCTTTGCCAAATATCCATAGCCTCCGAGTGATCAGCCATGCTGAATTGTGAGTAGACAACATCCACTATTTCTTCTCCCATTTTATAGCCGGGTCGCTTTTGTTCAACTCGATCAGTTTAAGGATCATGATACCTAAAGCGCCGCCGTATAACAAGGCAATAATGAAGATCAGGATGGTATCGAATAAAGTAAAACTGAAAGCATGCAGCTTGATGATGGGGTTGTGTGTGTAAAATACGATGATGTTGGTGGCAATGGCGATAAGGCGCATTTCCGTTGGTCCAAGGCTGATGTAGGCGATGCGGAAGACGTTACTGGTAATGATGGCAAGGTAAGAAAGGATCGAGATCAGCATATATCCGATCAGTGCAAAGAGGGCCAGGTTGAGGCTGGCATAAATGGAAAGGCCGATACCGGTGAACATCAACAATTGGGCGGCCACATCGATGGCATGATCCAGATAAAATCCAAATTTTGGCCGTTGAATATTACGGTAGCGGGCAATGGTGCCATCCAGGCTGTCGCCAAACCAGTTAACCACAAAGCCGGCGCAAGCCAGCCAAATGTAGCTCTCGTTGTAATTGGTCAGGAAGTAGCCGGCAAAGATCATCAACGATCCTACCATGCCAATAATGGTCATGATGTTGGGGGTGACCCAGGCAGGCATATGCTCAGACAGCCACTTTAACGCCGGGCGCTCCAGGGCGCCTAGCAGCATGGGAACTTCGCGTTTGTGATTCGACATCTCAGACATCTTAACGGTGTCCTTTCCAAATTGGATTTAGGGGACGGCGTCTTGCAGATCGGGCCAAACAGGGTAGAACATAGCCCATTGGTCGGGAACCTGGCGGATGATGTCCTCAGCATAAGACAAAACAGTTTGAGCGTTTTCGATGATTTCGATGTGCGGATCACTGTTCGGTTTGGCGGTGATGGGTTCAGAAGCGGTAAGGACGTAATTTCCATCCGGTTGGCGGACGCAGGCGACCACGACCAAAGGGGATTTGGTACGCAGTGCCAAGCGGATGTGTGCTACCGGTAAAGCGGCCGGATGGCCGAAAAACAGGGGACTATAATTTGAATCCGGAAGGGGGCGATCCAACCCGGTGAGCACTACGCCGCCGGCTTGCAGCCGCTGCCGGGCTTCTTGCAGGGCTACCATCGAAAAGGGGGTTACCTCTATACCGCGGTCGCGGCGCAGTTGGTTTTGCCATTGGTAACCGCCGTTGGGGTTGGGGAAGGAAAGCACCTGAAAACGCAGCCCGCGCGCCGCCAGGGATAACCCGGCCAGGTCGAAGGAGGCCGTATGCGGGGAGATGAATACGGTGCCCTGTTTATATTCCAGGGCTTTTGTAAAGATCTTTGCGAACACCGGGGTCAACCCGACCTTTTTGATTGTGTCGGCCGGACGGTCCAGGTAATGGTAGGCATCATACAGACTGGTGGATTGGGAGCGGTAAACGGCGTGGACAGCCTCATCGAGGGCTTCTTTGCCCAGGGTTTGACCGCTGAGCACCCATTGGTTCAAGCGCACGGCGCGCACAGCCTGGTTGTTGCGACTGTGGCTTACCATAGCGGCTATTACCCGTCCAAGTGGATTGGCGATGAAACGGGGTGTATGTTTCCCTACAAAGAGCGTAAATCCCACCCCTACAGGCCCGTTTGCGATCTGCTGCAGGTTCATAATGAATTAATAATATAACACTTATAGGGTTGTTTCGATTTGATATTAACGATTTTTTACAACCCGCATACATTCACTTTATTACGATAAAAAAGACCTCTGACAAAAAAAACCGTTTGAGGAACAGAAACGAATGACCTTTTTTCGATGTTTTCTGCCCGTCATATCCATTACAATAGCCTTATACTCGGCAATAATCTCTCCACATAACCACCCGGTGGAGAAATTGTGGATGCTGGGGTAG
>DATMYN010000031.1:0-2310 GCA_035560875.1 Longilinea sp.
CTTTAGTTTTTCTCAAAACACAGAACAAACAGTATTGACCATTAATGAACTGGCACAAGATATTCAGAACGGACAGGTCACCCGGATTGTCGTCGACGCCAATCAATTAACGGTAACGTATAAGGGCGGCGAAGAACGTACCACCAATATTGAAGAAAATTCGACGTTGATGCAAGAACTCTCTGCCCTGGGTGTGACAGCCGAAGATCTGGTCCCAGCCAACCTGTTGATCGAGATCAAATCTCCCAGCCCGTGGATAAATATCCTATCTATGGCCGGGATTTTTGTACCCATCATTATTCTGGTTGTCGCCTTCTTCTTCATTTTCCGGCAGGCTCAAGGCTCCAATAATGCCGCGATGTCCTTCGGAAAATCCAAAGCTCGCATGTTCAGCGGCGACCACCCTACGGTTACTTTCAATGATGTAGCCGGTGTCGACGAATCAAAAGAAGAACTAAAAGAGGTGGTTGAATTCTTGCGTGAACCGCAGAAATTCATCGCCTTAGGCGCCCGCATCCCCAAAGGTGTCTTGTTGGTTGGCCCTCCGGGAACCGGTAAAACCCTCCTGGCAAAGGCTGTTTCCGGTGAAGCGGGAGTGCCTTTCTTCTCCATTTCCGGTTCCGAGTTCGTAGAAATGTTCGTGGGTGTCGGCGCCAGCCGTGTGCGTGACCTTTTCGATCAGGCCAAGCGCCATTCACCTTGTATCGTCTTCGTAGATGAAATCGATGCCGTCGGACGCCAACGTGGCGCCGGTTTAGGCGGAAGCCATGATGAACGCGAACAGACCCTTAACCAATTACTGGTTGAAATGGACGGGTTTGGAACCGATACCAACATCATTATTATGGCAGCCACCAATCGCCCCGACATCCTTGATCCGGCTTTGCTGCGCCCCGGTCGTTTTGACCGCCGGGTGATCTTAGACCGCCCCGATGTCAAAGGCCGTGAAGCGATCTTAAAGGTTCATATCAAGGGCAAACCGCTTGCTCCGGAGATCGATCTAAGTCTATTAGCCCGCTCTACCCCCGGGTTTGTCGGTGCCGATATTGAGAACCTGGTTAACGAAGCCGCCATTTTAGCTGCCCGCCGTAACCGCAAGACGATCTCTCAATCAGAATTCGAAGAAGCCATCGAGCGGGTCATTGCAGGCCCTGAACGCAAGAGCCGCTTGATCAGTGAAGAAGAAAAACGGATCGTAGCGTACCATGAAGCCGGTCACGCGGTTGTGATCAATGCCCTCAAAGATGCCAACCCCGTCCAGAAAGTGACCATTGTAGCCCGCGGTATGGCTGCCGGATATACTCTTTCGGTTCCGAAGGAAGACCGCCAGCTTATGCCCCGCAAGAAATTACTGGCTGATATGGCCGGTATGCTGGGCGGTCGGGCAGCCGAAGCGCTTGTCTTTGACGACATTACTTCCGGTGCGTCCAATGATATTGAACGGGTTACTCAGGTGGCACGCAATATGGTCACCCGATTAGGGATGAGTGACAAGATGGGACCAATGGTCTATGGTCAAAAAGAAGAATTGATCTTCTTGGGCCGCGAAATTTCAGAACAGCGCGATTATTCTGAAGCGGTTGCCGAACAGATCGACCAGGAAGTCCGCACCTTGGTCCTGCAATCCTATCAAACGGCAGTTGATATTTTAAACAAATATCGCACCCAATTGGAAGCGATTGCCACCCGCCTGCTTGAGGTGGAAACCTTGACCCGCGATGAATTCCTGAGCCTCTTCCCAACCCCAAAATTTGATGGCGCCGAAGAGCCCATCGCCAATCTATAGATCAGATAAAAAAAATCCCCGGGAATAGTCTCCCGGGGATTTTTTAAACAACTACTCGTTATCTAAACGCACTAGCTCTCGGCGAAGTACCTTCCCAACCGCAGAGCGCGGTAACCGCTCGATAAATTCCACCTCACGCGGTATCTTATAACGGGCTACATATTCGCTGCACCAGGTTATGAGCATTTCCGGTGTAAGTTGTTGCCCCGGTTTCACCACCACCCACACTTTTACCGCTTCACCACTAGTGTTATCAGGAACACCGGCAGCGGCACATTCTTGTACAGCCGGGTGGGTTTGGATTATCTCTTCGATCTCTCGCGGCCATACCTGCAGCCCGTTAACCTTGATCAGATCCTTCTTCCGGTCGATCAAGTAAAAATATCCGTCAGCATCCATGCGGGCAATATCACCGGTAAATAACCAGTTGTTTCGAAGGGCTGCCGCCGTTTCGATGGGATCATTTAAATAGCTGTGCATCACTTGGGGACCGTGGATGATCATCTCGCCAGGCATACCCTGGC
>DATMYN010000032.1:0-3178 GCA_035560875.1 Longilinea sp.
GCACCACACCCAAGATGCTGCAGAAAACCAACATAGCCGTGGACTTCCCCTCGGCGCGCCGGGTTAGGAAAACTTTTCGGATGAACACGGCTGAGGAGGTGGCCAAAAACACACCATTCCATTTGAGCACCAGGATCAACGCGGTAATGAAAGCCGCCGCCAAGTCCATCGTATCGTTTTGAGGGAACGGGATGAGCAGCAGCAGTACAAAAGCACTCTTCACTAAACCGGCTGCCAATAAGGAAAGGATGCCCTTTTGATACAAAGTAAATTCACGCCAGGCCTGGCGGAGACTCTTTTTTTGCTTGGAATAGATAAAGGGAGCAGCGATGAAAGGCAGCAAGCACAAGACCAGTCCTGAGATCTGAAACATAATATCCGCTGAGGTCAACGGAGAAAAATACGGCGGGGGTTCATTGAGCACATTATACAAAGCTGCAAATACATACAGCGGTAAGATGGCGCTGATCAAAGTCTTATTCTGGTTGGTCGCTTGGGGTGATGGTTCGGTAGACATAGCTTCTCCAGAGGGATAATTAACAGTTCTCTTTTGGCAATAAAAGATTATCGCGCAAGTAGATACGGAAAAATCAAGCCTTTCAAAAACGTGTGGAATACGGATAATTCATTCAGCGACCGAAGATTATCCACCAACCCCTAGAAAATTCCAGATTATTCAGATCATTGAAATAAAACCACTGATATCGGCGTATAACAGGAACAGGATGACCAGCGCAAAAAAGCTAGTGAAAAGCAGATCAAACAAGAAAGCCCAGAATCTTCGGTCTTGGCGGCTGCGAAATTCAACGATCTTCAGTCGGAATAATCTCCACCAGCATACGGCAATAAACAGGATTCCCGGCCATTTCAATATTAAGATCAACCCCGTGACCGGGAAGTAAACGAATAGAGCAGTGGATAAATTTGACCGGAATGCCAGCATGCCTAGCAACAGCACCCCTTTAATGAACCCGGCGGTTAATAAGAGCGAGATCCCCTTTACAAAGTGGTCGGCCTTTTCCCATTCCAACCATGCAGTTTTTTTCTGTTTGGTAAGGTAACCGCCAGCCAGTATTAATGGCAGCAAGCATAAGACCAGGCTAAAGATCAGGCTGGTGATCTCGGAAGCGGTCGATGGCGTTACGAACGGTGGCGAGTCTGCGAGGATGTCATATAAGGCTGCGAGCATATAGACAGGCAAGACAATCATCAGCCAAGGATGTTTTATCAGGGGTTGTTGAGAACCTGGTTCTTCGGTCATGAATAACCTCTGAAGGAGGGAATGCGCGTGGATTTGTTTAATTTATACCAGATTATGGCACAATTCTCAAACTGGTTACGCCACAAGCTCGGTCATAATCAAGCCCAACATTTGGCATATCGATAGTTCGTTTTATGAAAAGTGGAAATCCCTTTATAATCATATTTATGCATGATTTCTTCCGCTCACCGGTTAAAATCACCAGCCTCATCCTCGTCAGCGTTGGGGTGATCCTGCTGGTATTGAACATTTTCCTGGATTGGACGATCAATATTGCCCTGCCGCTTGTCTTTCTGGTACTGTGCGGGGGGTTCTTCATCCTCGAATTTCAACTACGTAAACAGTGGGCGTGGGCCGCTTATCTATATATACCCGGCGGGCTGCTGGGTGCTTTCGGTATCATCTTCCTGCTGGATGTGCTCACCCAGGACTGGAATTCGTGGGCTTATGCCTGGTTGTTCCTGATCGTGGGCGCCGGGATCGGGCTGCTCCTGGCGAACATCGAATACATCCACAAGCCGGCTGTGCACATCTCCGGATGGAGCATGGTGCTGGGCGGGATCACTTTCTTTGCCATCTTTGGCGCCATCACGGGGGGGTTGTTCATCCAGATCTTTGCCCCCATCCTGCTGGTCACGGCCGGGGTTGCCATCCGCTGGCTGCACCTTGAGCGGGTCTTGCCCATTTTTCAGAAACCGGGCAGCATCGATACCCTGCGGACAGGCAATCCATCGGCGGTGATAGAACCATTGATCGAACCGCTCAGCAGCCGCGAAGTAGAGGTGCTACGCCTGATCGATGGAGGTCTCTCCAACCAGCAGATCGCCGACCGGTTGTGTGTAGCCCCCAGCACGGTAAAAACCCATATCAACAATATCTACGGGAAGATGAACGTCCAAACCCGTGTACAAGCCGTAAACCGGGGGCGCGAACTCGGGCTATTCAATTCATAATCAATCAATTTAAAGTCCTGACAGAGTCCACCCACAAGTGCGGGACTCTTTTGTTTTAAATCAGCCATCTACCATCATCAATCCATCATCCAAAGAATCCACCCCCTCTCCACCCCCCTGTTCCACCCTTTAGCAGATGCCGTTCCACCCGCCGGGATGGTATGAATGACGGGTAAAAGAAATTCTTGAACAGGATTTGAAAATGACAGTCGATATTACCAACAAAACATATGTCGTGACCGGAGCCACTTCCGGGATTGGGTACGCCACGGTTCAACAATTGGCTTGCGCCGGTGCAAGCGTGATCGGGGTGGGGCGATCCACCGAGCGCGGTCTTGAAGCGGAGATGACCCTACAAAAAAGCTGTGGCAATGTGCGGGTAAAATACTTGACCGCCGACCTCAGCCAACAAGCGGAAGTGAGACGTCTGGCCGATCAGATCCGAGATCTGCTGGCAGAATGGAATACAACCGCATTAGACGGATTGGTTAATAATGCCGGAGCTTTCACCTACTGGCTCACCCTCACGCCGGATGGGATCGAGACCCAATGGGCGGTCAACCACCTGGCGCCCTTCTTACTGACCAACCTGCTACTCCCGCAATTACAAGCTGCAGCGGATGGTCGGGTGGTTACGGTAAGTTCCGACTCGCATTTTGGGGCACACATCCGCTGGGATGACCCGCAGCTCCGCCGCCGTTACAGCGGACTGGGGGCGTATGGGGTTACTAAACTGGCCAATATCCTCTTTACGGCCGGGTTGAATACCCGCGCCGCCCTAACCGGTGTGCGAGCGTTCGCGGCAGACCCGGGGTTGGTGAAGACCGATATCGGTATGAAAGGTACACCCAGGCTGGTCTCGTGGGTATGGAAGATCCGCCGATCGGGGGGGACTTCCGCCGAGGTACCGGCACAGAGTATCTTCTACCTATTGACTGAACCATCCCTTATGGGTACGCGTGAG
>DATMYN010000033.1:0-6295 GCA_035560875.1 Longilinea sp.
TTCCTGAGCCACCTCGGGCATTCCGACGATCTCGATCTCGGCCGGGTTGCCCTGACCAAGCCCGCGTTCGGTGGCATGGCGGATATATTGGATGCTCATCGGATCAAAACCCATCATACTGGCCGAAACGGCATCGATGGCCACCTGATCGGCAGAAGCCAGGATGACATCTTTACGCACCGGGAACAGGGTGCGCGGGCCCGGACCGGACCCGGCGGTGGTGCCATCCATGGTGGCGAACACGCCGGTATGGATCTCTTTTTGGATGGCCAGCAGGTCCACCAAGGTATCGTGGATCCAGGTATGGGTGTAATGGCGGTGGGTGTTCAGCAGCCCGCCGAAGGCATTTTTCATTGCCCCGGTCGTTACCGTGTAACTATGGGTTTTTACGGTGGGCAAATGGACGATATTTTTACCCATGAAATAATCGGGTAAATAGATGCCGTCTGGGAATACCTTATCCAGCACCAGCATTTTTGCTTTGGGTTCGTACTTTACCCAATTCATGTCATCCGGGTTGAAATTGTACTTCTTGGGGATGCCGTATTTTTCCAGCACAGGGCCAAATTTGTTATAGCGGTCGCCCAGGTCGGCGATAGTGACCACAGTCTTATTATGTACATCCACAAGGTCTTTGATCCCTGCTGCCTGTAAACCCATGATCGTCCCCTCAAGCTGCCAGGGGGTGGAGTTGGATCCGGGGTACATCAGGTGCCAGGAGATATTATCTTTTAAGATAGTGGTTGCCGAAGGGTCCAATGCCGCTTTCATCCCGGCTAATTCACACAGGCGCACGTAATCTTGTAATATCGTTTCCGGTTTTGTTCGTAATACCGCAACACGTGATTTTTGCATTTTTACCTCATAGATAATTCGTTACCCCGATTATAACAAACCCGCTTCCGGCTTACGACTGTTTATATATCCCCGCGCTCGACCAATTCCAGGAAGATGGAGACAACCTTCGGGTCGAATTGGTGACCGGATTGTTTACGGATGAAAGCCAGCGCCGCCTTACGCGACCAGGCTGGACGATACGGACGGTCAGAGGTAAGAGCATCCCACACATCCACCACGGCAAATATTCGGGCGGAGAGAGGAATTTGATCTTCTTTAAGGCCGCGCGGGTAGCCTTCGCCATCCCAACGTTCATGATGGCAGTAAGGGATATCCAATGCCGGCCGCAAATAGGCAATCGGCGAGAGCATCTCATAGGCGTATTCGGGATGGCGGCGCATCACCGTCCATTCCTCGCGGGTGAGTTCGCCATTTTTAAGCAAAATGGTATCGGGTACGCCCATTTTACCGATGTCGTGCAGCAGTACACCCCGGCGGACATGCTCTAATTCGGTACCAATCACTCCGATCGCTTGGGCCAAACGGACGGTGAAGTTGGTCACCCGGCGGGTATGACCCTGGGTCTCTTTATCGCGCAATTCCAGGGCACGCGCCCAACCTTCAATGGTGGCATCATAAGCCAGGGAAAGCTCATGCGCTTGGGAACGGGTTTGCTCGATCAATTCCGCCCGGTGGATCGCACTGGCGGCGATGTCACTGATGGCGGTCAGCACGCGCAAGTCATCTTCGGTGATCACCGAACTACCGCCGACCATTAAAGCTCCCAAGGTTTGCCCTTGAACGATCAAGGGCACGGCAGCCACGGCTTGCATTTGGGTTGCCAGGTCCGGGAAGGCAAAGCGCGGATCGCTTTTGACATTGTTGGTTACATAGGGTTGGCCGGTGTTGATGACCCGCCCGCTGATGCCAACCCCCGGCGGTAACCTCCGCCCGGTGATGACTTCCCACACCCCGCTGCAAGCTTGAATGACCGTTTCAGCGGTGATCGGATCGCGCCAGGCGAGCATGGCGCCAATCGAGCCTAACAGGGAGGTAACCTGATCGAGTACGACCGGTAAAATATCCACCCGGGTAATGGCAGTACGCAAAGCAGCCGAAAGACCGGCGATGGCTTCCAGTTCGCGCTGTCGCTGCAGGCGTTCGGTAACATCCAGCTTGATGCAAACAAAGTTGGTGATCTGACCTAACGTATTGGTTACAGGCGTGATGGTCATTTCTTCGGTATAGAAGGTTCCATCTTTACGCTTGTTGACCAATTCCCCGTGCCAGGTTTGGTTGGACAAGATCGTGTCCCAAAGGCGGTCAAAGAAAACCTGATCTTGTATGCCCGAGTCGAGGATGGCGATATTCTTTTGGGCTACCTCATCGGATTGATAGCCGGTTAGTTCGCAAAAGGCGCGGTTGCACCAGGAAATATTGCCTTTGATATCGGTTATGGCAATGGCGTTGGCGGCGCTTTCGAGGGCGGTGAACTGCAAGCGCAGTGATTCTTCGGTTTTCTTTCGTTCCGTGATGTCGATCATGGTGAACATAACGGCCGGAGCGCCGTCAAAAACAACCAGGATCGTTGAACAATCAACCCATACTTCCTGACCATCATTGGTGATCAGGCGGGTTTCATAGCGCGAGGATGGCACCTCTCCCTGAAGACATAAACTGGCTCGCTGTTGGAATTCACCTTTAAGATCTTCGGGCGCATTGTCATAAAACGCCTTTTTCATCATCTCATCGGTGGAATATCCCAAAGCCTTGGCATAGGCTGGATTGACGTACAGGAATTTATCACCGCGGTGGATGCCGATCATGGTAAGGGTGCTCTCTGCCAGAATGCGGAATTTAGATTCGCTTTCGCGCAGTGCAGCTTCGGCCTTTTTACGTTCGGTGATATCCCGGATATAAGCGATGACCAGACGCCGGTCACCGATGGTACTGATCCGGGTACTTACCTCGACTGGGAAAACCGTACCATCTTTGCGACGGTTCCAGGATTCAATGATGAGTCCGCCTTGTTTTAGCTGTTGGTCGATCAGATCCGGAACGTTGGCGGCAATTTCTTGGGGGAGCAGGTCGATAACAGAGGAATTTAACAATTCTTCGCGGGTATAGCCCAGCATATTCTGAGCTACTTCATTCACATCCAATATCTTGCCTTCGATGGTTTCAACAAAGATGGCATCTTTGGTAGCTTCCACCAGGGCGCGAAAACGGGCTTCTTCGCTGCGTAAAAGGTCCTCGGCTCGTTTGCGGTCGACAGCCATGGCTATTTGGGTTGAAACGAAGGTCATCAACTGCAATTCTTTTGGACTGAAGCGGATGTTTTCATCGTAGCTCTGAACAACCATTACCCCGGTCGTTTCTTCGCCGCGCTTGAGCGGTACCCCCAGCCAATCAATGGAGGGAGCTCCGATCGATTCCACTTCACCGCTTAACATTAATTCATGGAATGTGTCCGGAGAAGCCAAGAGCGGCATTCCGGTGCGTAAAACATATTCGGTAAGCCCTCTGCCGGGTGATTTTGGGGGCGGGGCATTATCGTATTGATCGATAAAGTAAGGGAAAGTCAAAACATTGGTTTCTTTATCAAAAAGGGCAATAAAGAAATTATCAACACTCATCATCTTTCCCAAAATCGTGTGGATGTTTTCAAAGAGGTCAGGCAGGCTGGATGAAGCGAAGGCCGACTGGGAAATTTCAAAGATCGTTTTTTGAACCAGTTCGTTTACTTTGCGGTTGGTGATATCTTCCACCATGCGCAAACCGTATAGTACAACCCCATTATCATCGCGGATCAAGGTGGTGGTTTGAGTTACCCAAACTGAAAGACCATCTTTGCGCAAATATCTTTTTTCCGATTGTTCTAATCCGGACTGCAAATCAACAGCAGGGTCTTTAGGATTGATTTCTGTAGTTTGGCGGTCTTCCGGATGAGTAATCTCAAGGATGGTCATTTCGTGCAATTCATCCTCGGTGTAACCCACCAAACTCTGCAGCGCTAAATTACTTTCCAGTATTTTCTGGTCCGTATCGACCAAGGCCATGCCAATCCCGGCATGGGAGAAAACAGCTTTAAATAAGGTTTCGCTTTCACGTAATGCTTCTTCGGTCTCACGCTGTGGCGTAATATCATTGATGAACCCTTCAAGAGCTACCAACTCGCCTTGAGGATTCAAAACACCCTGGCCTTGTTCCCATACCCATTTGATATTCCCGGCCTTGGTACGGATACGGTAGATCAGTTGGAAAGTCCGTTTTTGCTTAACCGCACTTTGAACATCATTCCAAACCCTTTTTTGATCTTCAAGGATGATCAGATCACCGTATTGAATGACAGCCCCATCCACCAATTCTTCCGGTTCATAACCGGTGAGATCGGTACAATTAGGGCTTACATATTCCATCGGCCATTTTTCTTTGTATTTGGACCGGTAGACCATGCCTGGTAAATTGCGGGTTAGGGTAGTGAACTGGCGTTGACTTTCTGCATAAGCTTCGTGAATTTGCTCCGGTTCGCCCACCTCTTCCAAAAGGACAACAAAGGCTGGTTTGCTATCCCAGGTAGATGACTCTACATTCATTTTATAAACGGCATTGGGGCGCAGCGGATTCGTCCCCGGCAGTTTTATGGTGATGACTTTATCGATCTCGAAAGGCAGGTTGAATTTTTCGCCCGTGATCGTTTGCCCATAGCGCGCCAACAAGCGGTCTGCTGCCGGGTTGGCAAAGAGGACGATACTTTGGGCGTCAACGATGACGACCGGATCTGACATTAATTCCAGGATGTGTACCATCTGGTTATTTTTCGCCATGAAGCCTCCGTGCGGGTTTATCCACACACACCTGGTTGCGACCGTGATGTTTTGCCTGATATAAGGCTTTATCAGCACAATCGATCAACTGACTGATATTAGATGAATCTTTTGGCAACAGAGCCACCCCAACACTAACTGTCACGCGCATTTCACCGGCGGAGGTAGACAAGGGCATTTCACTGAGCAAAGTGTGCAGCCTTTTTGCTACTCTTTCCGCCTCATCCAAAGGACACTTTGGCAACAGGATGATGAATTCATCACCCCCATACCGGCCAACATGATCCACAACCCTGATGTTCTCCTGCAATAGTCTTCCCATTTCCCGCAAAACCTCATCTCCTAAGAGATGACCGTGTTTATCGTTAAATTGTTTGAATTGATCAATATCCAACAACAGAGCGGATAACGGTTCGGTATATCTTTCTGCCCGGTCAATTTCTTCTGCTCCGCGTTCTAAAAGTCCACGCCAATTTAATAACCCGGTCAATTCGTCGGTAATGGCTAACCGTTGGACTTCAGCATACAGACGCGCATTTTGAATGGCAATAGCAGCCTGGGTGGCAAATATTTGTAAAATATCGGCGTGGGATTGGTTGTAAAAACCCGCCACCGCACTGTCCAGATTCAAGAAACCCACTACCTCACCTTGAATGATGATCGGTGCTGCTGCAAAGGAGCGCATCCAATCCAGGCGATCATAGGGAACCCAATCTCTATACTGGGTGATATCCGCAATAGCTAAGGGCTTTTGCGATTTGGCGATCCTTTTTAGATTCGGGGTAGTATTGATTGGAAAGCGAACCTCAGAAACGATTTCTGCAAGCCCACGTTCAACATACCCCTGGCTTCGTATTACCCTGGCAACATCGTTTTCGATGACCATAAAACTGGCAGCATCATAAGGTACAACTTTCGTTACTATGGTAAGGATCTGGTCGAGGATCACTTCCAGGTCCAAACTGCTGTTGAGTGCCGCGCCGGTTTCGACCAACGCTTCAGCCAGGCAGCGTTGAGCATGCTCAGTTTCCTCTGTTTGGATACGGCGTATCGCGCCAACAGCTTGGGCGGCTATTGCTTCCAATGTCATTCGGACCGATGTCGAAAATTCGGGAACTGAAACGGAAGTGACGGCGAGGACGGCGATCAGTGTTTTTAGATTTCGGAAAGGAATTATCGCTGCAGCCTTTGCCGGCTTCTTTTCACCTGTAACAGCAGTGCTCTTCAATCGGTCTTCTTCAAAAAATACCGTGTGCCCTTTTTGTAAACTCTCCATTTCGGGAGATCGTTTATCGGTTAATAGCTTGCCAATATATGAAAAATCTTGAGCACCCTTTTGACCGGCGCATTGAAAAGTGCCTGTTTGATCGTTATATAAACAAATAATACCGGCATCGATCTCCCCAAGACCAATGGCTGCATCAAGAAGCAGTCTGACCGCCTCTTCCATACTGGCGGTGGCTGATAATCCTAGTCCAAGGTCTCTTTGTAAGCCCAGGAATGCATCAGTATCGTGGTGTATGTTTTGTACCGGAGCCATTAAGGTTTCCTTCTATACATCATTGTAGTATAAAAATTCCCTCGCCTAGCATTAATGGGTTTTCTTGAAAACCAAGATAACCACCGGTAAA
>DATMYN010000034.1:0-3406 GCA_035560875.1 Longilinea sp.
CGTTTATTGCGCACCATATGGTTTTCTCAAGAAAATTGGTGCTTGAGATGCTTGCCCAAATTGATGATGATGGTAAATGGTACAAGAAAATCATTAAAGCTGTGCAAATAGATGATTCCTATGAAAATCGATCAAGCTTTAGCGAATATGAAACTTATGGCCATTATGTAAAAGCAACCCACCCAGAAGAAATTAACCTGCGAACCCTAAAATGGGCGAATGTCCAATTCGAACCCAGTATATATACCATTTCTCGTTTAGCGTCAGTTTTCGATTATTCCTGCTTTCACAGTTATCAGTTAGATAGGTTAATAGACCGGTCTATTGTTTCCCGATTAAGATATTACTATTATTTTGAATATTGGTTGAGGCGAAAACGAAGACAGCAAAAATGAAGTAACAAACGCCCCCCCTTTCCTATGAAGGAGATGTCTGAAAGACAGAGGGGGGTTTCCATGTCTTCTGTGTTATCCGTGCGCGTATTTTCCGGGTTTTTCCGTTTTCACATCCCTACCGCCAAAAACTGGCGGGAGCCGTCTCCTGCGGGAAGGAAACCATGTACTCCTTCCCCGGAATATCACCGCTGCGAAAATCGTAGCTGTACCAGCCGTTTTCGGCGGGCGAACCAAAGCAGATCTGTATCTCTTTCGCCTGCGGGTCAAAGAGCATGCTGTGTAACGTGCCAAAGGTTTCAGCGTAATAGTGGCAGCACAATCCTTGTGGATATTTGGCGGAAAGCAGTTGTTTTCCTTCATCCATCCCCGCTGTGCGGCTGTGTTCCTCGATCCAGCTTTGGATGCGTTTAGCCCGCATGGGGGAGTTCGCCATCACAAACCCATTATGTGGTTCCATCTCCGGGTCGCTAAAGTGGTTGGTGGCGGTCAGGTACCCCGCCTCCACCGACCGGATCGATTTTTTTGCCCCGTAGATCTCAACCCGGGCTGCCTGCCCCTGGCTGTCAGACAGCATCAGGATCGGGTTGCCCCCGCAGGGGATCTCCTTCAGCCAATCCAGCGCTTCAGATACGTCCTTACAGTTTTCCAGCAGGCTGCGTACCACCACCCAGAACTGCAGCCCTTGTTGGACCGGGGGGCGTAATTCCGGGGTGTTGCCGATGGGGATACCCCCGGCCGTCATGGTGACAACCAAGCCATTCTCGTTCATCCCATCCAGACGCCCCAAGAGCAGGGAGGTATTCCCGTAATGGGCATGTTTCCCCTGCGGGCGGGTGAGGCAGAAACGGTTGTCGTTGGTCTCGATATTAAATTCATAGCTGCGCCCGTGCAGGCTGTGCCCGTTGGCGGTCTGGTCCGGCAGAAGCACAAAGTGGCTGCAGCGCGGCGGGAGTAGATAGGTGAAGAAATGGTAGATCAACCGGTCAGGCGAGATCCCTATCGTGTCTGTTAACCCCTGGATCTCCTCATTCAAGCCGGGGCAGAACTGTTCATAGAGCCGTTTGGCTTCAGCGTAATGCTGTTGCGACCATTCCGGCGCACACGAGCCCAAGAAATTTACCCAGCCGGGGATCTGTTTGAGGGATTCCCCCTGCTGGCAGCCGATCTGATAGGGGGTGCCTTGCAGGGTTACGGTGGTATACGGTCGTTGGATGGTTTCGGTCATCGATATCCTCCTTTGTGGACTGCAAGCATACCAGAAAGGCTTGTTTTTGACATATCAATTTTTGCGTAATCGTTGGTTGACAAGTTTACTCTGCTTCTCTACAATAGAGCCTATGAACACTCCTACCGATCTCAACGGCAAATTGTATCGCACGCGTTTCCGCACGCGCTATCTAGTTTCGGCTATTCTTTGGGCGATCTTTGGCCTGCTTATGCTGGCCGTCGCGGTCATTTTTCTGGTGGTCAAAAGAGATGATTTTGTGGTTCCCTGGTGGGCGGCTGCCATTAGCGCGGTCGTTGGATTGTTATGCTTTGTTTTGGGCTATTTCGGCCCTTACGGTGATAGTTTGGATGCATTGTATGTATCCGACCGGGGCATCGAATTTCGCGGGCACGGCTTTATCGTGCGTTCGCCATGGTCAAACGTGAATGCCATTGTAGTGATCACTTTGGGGCAGTATATGATGGAACCTGATAAAACACAGGCGGCGGAACAGTTACGCGATCGGTTGCCGCTTTTACGCAAAACCGATAACGCATTTCCGGAAACGCACCGCGAATGTTTGGAACTGCGTACCCCGGTCCCGTTCGAGAAAAAAGCCTGGGCAAAAAAGATGGTGCGCAATCGGACCCGCTATATCCCTCTGGTGGAGTTTCCCTGGTGGCGGCAGGGCGAATTAGGCGCCGACCTGCGCAAGTATATCCCCGAAGTATTTGAAAAAGAAATAACAGCCCAATAGAGGACGTATGACCTTAGTGGATTTTATTACCCGCATGCCCAAGATCGAACTGCATGTGCACATGGAAGGCTCGATCCGCCCGGAAACTTTATTAAAACTTGCGCAGCGGCACAATGTGCCCTTACCGGCGGCGGATACCGCCGGCTTGCGGCGCTGGTACACCTTTACCGATTTCGATCATTTTTTGGATATTTACCATATCTTTGCCCGCTGCCTGAAGACGCCCGAAGATATCGAGTTGATCGCGCGTGAGTTCTTAGCGGGTCAGGCCGAACAGCACATCCATTACAGCGAGGCCACCTATACCGCCTACAGCCAATTCAAGGCTAACGGAATACCCTTTGAGGAGCAGTTGGAAGCCATCAACCGGGCGCGTGCCTGGGCCGCCGTCGAGCTGGATACCCACATGGGGCTCACCCTGGATATTTCCCGCGACACCACCCCCGCAGAAGGTGAAACCTTGGCAGGCTGGGCGGTCGGTGCGATGGGGCGGGGGGTTACAGCGCTCGGCATCGGTGGCCCGGAGGTCGGTAACCCGCCCAGCAAATTCGCCAGGGCGTTTGCCATGGCACGCGAAGCCGGCTTACCCGTTGTCCCGCACGCCGGGGAAGTGGGCGGCGCCGAGAGTATGTGGGATGCCATCCGCACCACCAACCCGGTACGCATCGGTCACGGCGTGCGCTGCCTGGAAGACCCGGCTTTGGTGGAATACCTGCGCGATCGGCACATCCCCCTGGAAGTGTGCCCGACCAGCAATGTATGCCTCAAAGTGGTGCCCGATCTGGCGTCCCACCCGTTGCCAAAGCTGATGCAGGCCGGCCTGGTGGTGACCCTCAACTCGGATGACCCGCCCATGTTCAATACCACACTCACCGAGGAGTATCTCAAGTGCGCCGCCGCCTTTGACTGGGATAAGGATACCGTCATCGGGCTGGTCATGACCGCCTTGGAGGTTTCCCTGCTGCCCGAGCTGCGCAAATCGGCGCTCAGAACCCAGATGGAAGCGGAATTCGCAACCCTGGCCTGACCCAACTGTTCCATACCCAC
>DATMYN010000035.1:0-3794 GCA_035560875.1 Longilinea sp.
GTATCCATTTATTCATTTTCACTGTCAATTAAGTGAAGAAAGTCCGGAATACTAACCATCCAGACTTTCTTCGAATTGCAAAACCTCGCAATTCCGTCGGAAATTACCAGCTCATTGTCCTAAACGACTTCAAATACAAAGTCCACCAAGGCGCAGGCGCCACATTCAATATCGCTTTCTTTAACCTCTTTGGCATCCACCATGTTTTGGGATTGCATGATACCCCCGATCATTTGTGCAGCGACTTCAGGCGGTGTACCTTCGGGTACGATATTGGCGTTTTGGACAAACAAGAAAGCTTGCCATAATCCTGGTTGTTCCATCGGATCAAGGTGGTAGGATCCCGAATAGCAGCATGTCTTACGGGTGATATGGGCAGCTGTTGTTTCGTAGTGGTTCAAGACCGGTGGCATTGTTCCTTGAGCGGCTTGCTCGATAGGCTCGTAACAGAACATGAGTATTGATGACTCATTATTTCCGCCGTAGATCATGACCGAATCAATTGCTTCTGCTTCGACCTTCAAGGTTTGCATGACCCCGTGTTGGCTGGTAGAAACGGCATTGCCGACATTTTGATTTTGATATGTTGCCGCCATATTCACTTCCGAGGCTTGGGTTACAATGACAGCCTGAACCATGCGCGAGGGAGGGAAATTAACGATGACACTTTTAGGTATGATGCCCAACTCACCTTTTCCATCTTGCAGATAATAGTCTTTGATGGAAAAAGTGTCTGTACCTGGAGAGATAAAGGTGGCTCCCTGGCGGGTGAATTCCATCGAGAGAGATGTGTTGGGTTTATCGTCGCTGAAATCAATACATACTTTTTCTCCCTGACAGATGGATGGATGAAGCACGACAGCAAACTTTCGCGTCTGGTCAGCGATTGGTACGGCATACACAACCGGGTAATAGTAATCACACGGGAACGGTTTGCTGCTTTTTAATGAGGCATAGAAATCGATCTTCTCCCCCGCTCGGTATTGCCGTTTATTCGTGCGCAGTGTTTTTGAAAGCAACGTGTGCTCATTGATGAATAATTCTTCCTGGTGGAAAGGAAGGTCACGCTGATCGGTATGGCGGACGTAATCCCACTTGGCCATTAATTCAAAAGGAGTACCGGGGATGGGCTGGGTCTTATAATCAATGGTTACGGTTACATCTTCTTTTCTGGTTATTTCCCCAAGGTTTGTAGGAGTATTCTTTTGACCTTTGCGGGTTGGATCGATCTTGTCCGATGCTGCTGCCGCAATGGCAGCCGCGGCAGCGCCACCGTACAATGCCCCTGTGATGGCACTGGGAGCTTCCCATTCGATGATATAACCTAACGGCCCACAAAATCCCGCTTCAAAATAGGCTTGAACCCGGTCCTCGGATCGCGGGTGGCCAGGTTGGATGATGGTATCACCTTGTGACCCTCCTTCTGCCCAGACATGCCAATTGGAAAGCGCCATTGCTGCCCCCGTGGTAGCATCAAAGCAGACACTTCCCAAAGTCCCGAAGCCGTTCCAAAAAATGATGTGACTGTCTGCATTACTGGTCGCTACACCTCCAACCAAGGGTTCATAAGCTGTTTCATCACGGTTTCCGGTTGCCTCATCTTGATGCCGCTTCATTTTTCCGAATTTGACCACATCGGTGGGTATACCACGAATGGTGGCCGGGATCAGTTTGCTGCCCATCGTTTTGATTTTTGAGGGATCTTTTTCTTTTTCTTCAACAAAGAAGGTGATCACAATTTCTTGCCCTAATTTTCCACCCTTGGAACGCAGTCCATAACCGATCCCGATCACGTTCGGATCGGATTTCCAGGTTGGTGTGATCTCATATATTACTTTTTTTACTTTATCAATGGTTCTCTTTCGTTTACCGATTTCTTCTTTTGTGAATTTTTTTATTTGTTCCATTTCACACCACCTATCCGAACCTGATATTGAGGGCGTCCATCACATCCTCAATTCTTGAACCGGTCGCTGTATTTCCTCCATTACCGCTGTGATTGAGAGCTACAATACGGCGAGTATTTCGATGGATCCATACCGACCCTGAA
Organism: Longilinea sp.; assembly: GCA_035560875.1. Taxonomy (GTDB): domain Bacteria; phylum Chloroflexota; class Anaerolineae; order Anaerolineales; family Anaerolineaceae; genus DATMYN01. The sequence continues at coordinate 2,051 of DATMYN010000035.1, forward strand.
TCGCCATGGTTGGATATCGGCATCGGCTGAGAGGGATCTTGGATGATATGTACTTGCGGGAGGTTGAACACAACCCCATCCTGGTTTCGAGTATACGGACCGGTTAGACCTTGGATTTGACCCATGGTTAAACCTGTACGAGCCCCTGATTTAAATACTCGCATATTATCCGTATCACCCGCTGCAATCAAGGCGTCGATATCAGCGTTGGTCATTGTCTCTCCGGTGATGGAGATCTCAGTATCCATTGCATCCAATGGGACTGTGGAAACTTCTCCCGATTGAGCATCCAAATAGTGGAAACTTGAACCACTGGGGAGAGAACGGTTGCCGTTCAGCAAACAGACCGCTGCATCCACATCATTACTTTGCCAACGCTCCAGGTTACCAATGACAATGTCGCTGTCATGATAAGCCAAATCCTCCGATTCGCTGATTGCCGCGGCAATCAATAGAATAATTGCCAGGATCAATAAGAGGATCTTCCACCAGGGATCCTGATAAGGCAGCGGCGAGTAGGTGCCATCAAACGGGGCGGTTTCGACCGTATAGGAAAACTCGATCGGCCAAATGAAGAAATCGTCATATTGGGGCTTACCCCGACCATTTGGTCCTCCTCCACACCCACCTTTACATTCACAGTAACAACGCATAACCTTCATTAGGCGGCAGACATCGATACGTTTACCGGACTCAACTGCTTTCAAGAGCCTGTTGAGGTCCACCATTGACATCGGAGGGTTTGGATGGGTTTGGATGACTCTGGTTAAAGCTCTTCGGGCTGAACCCTGGTCGATCAAAACTTTTCGGATCTTCATCCGTACTTTTCCTTCCGGACATTCGGCAACCATTTCTTTTGTCAATTCATCTAGGTAACTGTGACTGACAAATATCTTCTTGGAGGCTTTCCTATCCGGGCTGTTTGGATCAGGCATGGTTGGCCGAATGCAGATAAATTCCACATTGTATTTATTGGCGCGGGCATTGGCACAATTTACTTTGAAATATACAGTCTTACTTTCAAATTGTTTCAATGGTCCAATTATGATCCGTCGACCGTTCATCCGTTGTCCCAGGGTTTCAAGTTCTGAGGCTTCCCAACTATCGATAACCTGTATCCCCTGACCGGCCAAGATACTCCTTGATTGGGTAGAGATATCCAGCATTTGATCAGATGGGAAATCTTTACCCCAAATGTTGCGCACGCGCACGCCCATAAAGTACTGACCTAGGTATGTTTCAAAGATTCCATCTGGCATCATTTGGAAAGTATCGGTACGGACGGCATATGGACGGATTGGTATTTCGATGATCGGGCCAACTTTATTGGCTTCAACGATGAGATCGTTATAGTCTCCATTGGGTTGGTCAACAATGTCTTCCGAGTTTATAGTGAAGTGGATGTTAGTCCCATTCGTAGCAATGGCGGAGGGTTGTATTAATGATTCGGCCCATCCAGAGCCATCATTGTGTTCGATGGATAAAGTCCAGTAGGACTCGCCTTCAACATCGAAGACTGTCCCCGTTACCCCAGGATGGGGTCCGTCGGCATTAGTACTGCCGTTGATAACGACGCGTTGGTCCCAATCCGCAGAGCGGCTTGCAACAGTGATGCGCCACTTTCCCCGAAGTGTGATCATAGTGCACTTTCCTTTCTTCATGATTTGAAATCGCAGAACATCTACATTTCACCCTTGTTGGTCTGCTTTTTTTTACGTACAGAATCAAATCACCCACTTATTGC
>DATMYN010000036.1:0-3404 GCA_035560875.1 Longilinea sp.
CCGGATATGTAGCCGCGGGGACATTTAATTTAAATAAAAACATGCTGGCTTTGGTGGTATTGAATGTGGTTGCCTTGGTACTACTAGGGGTTTTCTCGGCTTTCTTCTCCTGGTTAATTCAGGTTCTCCGTCCGGACATGATGTTCGAGGACTTGATGCATGGGCTGGATTGGCTTAATAGTTGGACCGGCATACTGATGCTGATCGGGAGCCTGATTTTAATGGTGATCTTGCATGAAGGTCTGCATGGGTTGTTCTTTTGGTTTTTCACCAGAGCTAAACCGCGTTTTGCCTTCCGCGGGGCTTATGCCTATGCCGCCCTTGAGGGATGGTATTTCCCCCGCCGGTATTATGCGGTCATTTCCATGGCACCGTTGGTGGGCATCAGCCTGTTGGCGGTGATATTATTCGCTTTTACCCCGGTCGAGGTCATGATTTGGGCTTGGGCTATCGCCATTTTCAACGGCAGCGGCGCCGTGGGAGATTTGGCTGTAACCATACTGATGCTATTCAAACCAGCCGGCTGTTTGATCGAAGACCAGGGGGATAAGATGACTTTTTACGCTCCCGGCAGGAAAAACGAAAACTTGAACGACGCGTGATATTTAGGGTGGTAGTTTTGGCGCTTAATCCTCCCAACTGCCTGGTGGAAGACCGGAGAGATACGCTGTATTGGTATCTTCCGGCAAAGTAAAAACACTGCCCCTGACCGTAGAATTATGATACAATTCGGGCGCTGTGGGATGGAGGGTTGGCCGAGAGGCTTAAGGCGCCTGTCTTGAAAACAGGTTTAGCGCAAGCTAACGTGGGTTCGAATCCTACACCCTCCGCTCTTGTTCTGGTGTTAGCAGCCCAGTTCAAGGTAGTTGATATACGGGAAGGTGCCAGAGTGGCCGATTGGGCTCGCCTGCTAAGTGAGTGCTGGGGTTAACTCAGCCGTGGGTTCGAATCCCACCCTTCCCGCCTTTTTCCCCTTTACTCAAAATCAAACATGTTCGTCTCCCACTCCCTACGGGAGTGTAAACGACCCTTCCGCCTCATATCTTCTGTAAGGGCACGGCGGTCCTTGGTTAAGCTTACCCTTTTCCGATATAGCCGTGCCCATGACCAACATGGGGCACAACTATATGAACACGGGAAAGGCAACTCTATGTACCGTTGTGCCCTTACAAGTTTTCACCCGATTCGATCATTCGTTTTCGAAAAAACCTGAAAATCTGCTATTTGCCGGGTGTGTGCGTCAAGCGATGGAATTATGAAGTTGGTAAGGTGCAAAAAAAATCTGCGACACCATAGTAGAGCATGAATATTACAAAAACAAGCTGTCAAAAGAGGAAAGTTTTAGGGGCAAAAAAGCAGTTTTTTACCGATTCATGTAATTTGTATCAAATACAGGCGAGGTTAGCCATGCATAGTAGATCTTAACCACATATCATATCGCCCGCCAAAGAACCATTCCCCCGCGCTTACGGTATAATATGCCCCATGTCATTGACCCTGGAAGAAGTCGAACATATCGCTACTCTGGCACGGCTCGAGCTTTCTCTCGAAGAGAAAGAGCGCTACCGCCAGCAGCTTTCCGCCATCCTGGATTACGCCCGCCGGCTGCAGGAACTGGATACCGAAGGCATCCCTCCGACCGCCAGCGTCTTACCGCCGCGCAGCGTACTGCGTGAAGATGTCGCTCGTCCGGGGTTAAGCCCTTCCGAAGTGATCAAAAATGCCCCGCGGGCTGAAGACGACCAATTCAGGGTCCCGCCTGTGTTTGGGGGCGGCGATGCCTGAAGCGCTGGCCGATCTATCCGTCATTGAAATGTTAGCCGCCTTGAGCAGCGGCTCGGTCACCAGCCTGGAATTGACCCAAGCCTGCCTTGACCGCATCCAGCGTCTTGAACCCAGCCTGCATGCTTTCATTACCCTAACCCCCGAATTAGCCCTCTCTATGGCAAAGGCGGCCGATGAACGCCGTCACATGGTGGGACACGACCCGTTACCCCCCTTATTAGGCCTGCCCCTGGCGGTAAAAGATGTCTTGGCTCTCAAGGGAGTGCGCTGTACCTGCGGCTCCAAGATCCTGGAGAACTTTGTCCCCCCCTATACCGCCACAGCCGTCCAACGCCTGATCGATGCCGGTGTAGTGGTATTGGGAAAGACCAACAACGATGAATTTGCCATGGGTTCCTCCACCGAGAATAGCGCCTATGGCCCCACCCACAACCCCTGGAATATCGATTGTGTGCCGGGTGGTTCCAGCGGGGGCAGCGCGGCTGCCGTGGCCGGGCATTTGGTACCGGCTGCCTTTGGCACCGATACCGGCGGCAGTGTCCGCCAGCCGGCATCTTTCTGCGGCGTGACCGGCATCAAACCCACCTACGGGCGGGTATCCCGCTATGGTTTGGTTGCGTATGGCTCCTCCCTGGATACGGCCGGTATGTTTGCCCGCTCTGCGCGTGATGTGGCTGTGCTTTTTCAACATTTTGCCGGGTATGATCCCTTGGATGCCACCAGTATGGATGTGCCCGTTCCTGCGTATGATCTTCCTGAAACACCTGACCTGAAAGGTTTGCGGGTGGGGATTCCCAAGGAATATTTCATCGGCGGGCTGCAACCCGAAGTTGACCAGGCCGTCCGGACGGCCATCGAAACCTTCCACTCCCTGGGGGCTGAAACCTATGAAGTCAGCCTGCCGCATACTGAATATGCCTTGCCGGTCTATTACCTGATCGCCCCGGCCGAGGCCAGCGCCAACCTGGCCCGCTATGACGGCGTCCGCTTTGGTTTACGGGAAGAGCAGGGCGACCTATTGGAAATGTTCTGTCATTCGCGCGGGCTTGGCTTTGGTTCCGAGGTCAAACGGCGGATCATGCTCGGCACCTATGCCCTTTCCGCCGGGTATTATGACGCCTATTACGGTCAGGCTCAAAAGGTGCGTACCCTCATCAAACGCGATTTTGAAGAAGCTTTCAAGAGTGTGGATGTGATCGCCGCTCCGGTGGCGCCAACCACAGCCTTTAAAATTGGTGAGCACGGCGACGATCCCTTGGCCATGTACCTGGAAGATGTCTTCACCCTGCCGGCCAACCTGGCGGGTGTGCCGGGTTTGGCTTTTCCGGTGGGGTTTGATGGCAAAGGCCTGCCGGTGGGCATGCAGCTTATGGGGAAGCACTTTGATGAACGCACCCTTTTCCGGGCCGGGCATGCCTATCAACTGGTGACCGACTGGCATAAAAAGACCCCCGCTTTACTTTCTTAACCGCAAGAGTAGAAGGGCGGCTGCGCCCTTTTTTGTTATTTATCGTATATGGTAAGTGAAGGAATAATAAGGAGATAGAATCAATGTCAGAACAACCTGCTGCTCAACCTGCCCCGCAAGCCGCTCTCCAACCGGCCGGCCAACCGGAAGT
>DATMYN010000037.1:0-4608 GCA_035560875.1 Longilinea sp.
ATCCCACCCCGGGCGGAAGAATCGAGTTTGGCCAAAATGACACCATTGACTTGAACCGCTTCGCGGAAGGCGCGAGCCTGGTGCAGGGCGTTTTGACCGGTGGTGGCATCCAGCACCAGCCATACGGCATGCGGAGCGCCGGGTAACGCTTTGCCGGTAACCCGGTAGACTTTTTTCAACTCTTCCATCAGGTTATAACGGGTATGTAAGCGCCCGGCGGTATCTACCAATACCAGATCAACTTTACGGGCGATACCTGCTTGCACGGCGTCATAGGTCACCGCTCCGGGATCGGCATCCGGTTGCCCCGCCACCACGGGTAGATCCAGACGTTCTCCCCAAACCTGCAATTGATCGATGGCGGCAGCCCGATAGGTGTCGGCAGCAGCCAGAAGGACTTTTTTGCCTTGGTCGGCGAAATGTTTACCCAGCTTGGCGGCTGTGGTGGTTTTGCCTGATCCGTTCACCCCCACTAAAAGGATCACGGCGGGTGAAATCCCCTCAAAGGAGATTTGTGGGGTGGGATCAAGACGGGTAAGCAGATCGGCACGCAGGCAAGTGCCAAGTTGATCTGCTTTGGTTAACCCTTCTTTCGAAACGGTCTGGCGTAAGGAAGCCAATACGGAATCGGTTGTTTCAATGCCCAGATCAGACTGGACCAATAAGGCTTCTAAATCATCCCATGTAGCGGTAGTGATCTCGGTAGCCCCAAAAATGGCAGCTAACTTCCCAAAAGTTGCCTTTCGGGTGCGGTTTAGTCCGTCCAACCAGCGTGAAAAAGGTGTTCCCATAGCGCTGGGATTATATCATGGAGCCATACCGTCGACACGCCATTATACAGGAAAGCCGTCAGAGCGCCAGAATTTTACCAAGAAGGTGAACATCTGACCGCCAGAAAATGATATACTGCCTTCATGAGGATGAGATGAAACGTGAACCACCTGTAGCTTCTCGAAAATCCGACCATATTCGCATCAATATTGAGGAAGATGTCCAATCCGGTTTGACGAATGGGTTGGAGCATTATTCCTTTGTCCACCAGGCGCTGCCTGATGTGAATTTGGATATGATCGATACAACGTTGAATCTATTTGGACGGAACCTTGCCTCGCCGCTACTGATCTCATCCATGACCGGTGGGACGGCTGAAGCCGAATCGATCAATTTAACCCTGGCGGAAGCGGCTCAAAGAACCGGAATTGCCATGGGGTTAGGTTCTCAACGCGCCGCAATTGATTCTCCGGAATGGGAAAAAACCTTCCGGGTGCGTCAAAAAGCTCCGGATATCCTCTTATTTGCTAATCTAGGCGCAATTCAACTCAATTATGGTTATGGGGTTGAACACTGTCAACGGGCTGTCGATATGGTCCAAGCGGATGCCTTATTCCTGCATCTCAACCCTCTGCAAGAGGCGTTACAATCCGAAGGGGAAACCCATTTTTCTGGCTTATTAATGAAGATCGAACAAGTGTGCAGAGGACTTAGCGTACCTGTTGTCATTAAAGAAGTGGGCTGGGGTATCTCCGCAGAAACTGCCGTACGCTTGGCTTCTGCCGGTGTTCAGGCAGTGGATGTGGCCGGAGCCGGGGGGACATCCTGGTCGCAGGTAGAGATGTTCCGCACCCACAATGAGCATGACCGCCGCATCGCCGGATTATTCCGGGATTGGGGTATCCCCACTGCGGAAGCGATCCGCCAGGTAAAACAAGCTGCACCTGACCTCCTGGTTTTTGCCTCCGGAGGGTTGAAAAACGGGTTAGATATTGCAAAATGTATTGCCCTTGGAGCTGCCGTTGGCGGTATGGCCGGCCCATTCTTAAAAGCGGCTGCCATTTCATTGGACGAAACCGTCCAATCGATCGATGAGGTCAAGAAGACCATCCAAATAAGCATGTTTGCTGCAGGAGTGCCTTCGCTTCATGCACTGGCCCAGACGAAATTGAACCACAGGGGTTTTTAGCGATCATGGATCTTAATGATTTTAGCGCGTTAATGTTACCGGCAGTCGAAAAGGAATTACAAAAGGGATGCCAATCCCCGCTGTCCGATCCGACTCAAACCGGGTTGAAGGATATGTTGAGTTATCACCTTGGTTGGCAGGGAGAGGGAGCCGGAAAAAAGGCGCAAGGAAAACGGATAAGAGCATTGATGTGTCTGCTTTCAGCCGGGTCTTGCGGGACTCCCTGGCAGGACGCCTTACCGGGGGCAGCCGCCATCGAATTGATCCACAACTTTTCGTTGATCCATGATGATATAGAAGATAGAAGTGAACAGAGACATAGCCGGCCAACGGTATGGAAACAATGGGGAGAAGCTCAGGCCATTAATGCCGGAGATACCATGTTTACCTTGGCTTTTCATCACCTCACAACGGCTACGAAAAACGATTTTTACGATATCGCTCCTTCAGCGCTTTCACTATTAGTTGAGACTTGTATCCGCTTGACCTCTGGGCAGTACCTTGATCTGTATTATGAAAACCTCTCCACCCTCAACATTGCCGATTACTGGACAATGGTGGGAGGGAAAACAGCCGCCTTGTTGGCTGCCAGTGCGCAAATGGGAGCCCTGTTTGCCCGCGCCAACGAAACCGTACAAGTTGATTTTTACCAATTCGGGTTCAACTTGGGGTTAGCCTTTCAGGCGCAAGATGATTACTTGGGTATTTGGGGTGATTGTGCCTTGACCGGAAAATCAACAGAGAACGATCTCTTAGCCGGTAAAAAATCATTACCGGTGGTGTATGCCTTAGCCCATGACCCGGTCTTTACCGATAGATGGAAATCAGGTGAGCTTCACCCGGATGAATTGCTGGCAGTCACAGCCCAATTGGAAAAGGACGGCGCCAAGGACTTCACACTTCAACAGGTAGAGGAATTCACAACGTTGTCATTATCCTGCTTGGATCGGCTTAACCTGACCAATGCTGAAGGCAGAGCCCTGCATGAGCTGGCTCAAAAACTTATACATCGGGCTGTTTAAATCTAAGCGACCCGTATAATCGTACGTATGGAGAACGAATTCATGGAACCCAATGAGAATGAACAGAAGGTATGTGAAGCGGCCGATTTAAAGTTGGACAGTGAGATCGATCTGGAAGCGATCAAAAAAGCAACCAAGACGATGCTGGCAGCTTTTGGCGAAGACCCTGAGCGTGAGGGATTGTTACGCACTCCCGAACGTGTATCCAAGATGTATGTTGAGTTATTAGCCGGTTACCGGACCGATCCCATTACTATGGTAAACGATGCCTTGTTCGATGAAGAATATGACGAAATGGTCATTGTCCGGGATATTGAGTTTTACAGCTTATGTGAGCATCATATGCTGCCGTTCATTGGGCGTGCCCATGTGGCTTATGTGCCGCGCGGCCGTGTGATCGGCCTGTCCAAGATCCCCAGGATCGTGGATATGTTCGCCAGGCGTTTGCAGGTGCAAGAACGCATGACCCGCCAGGTGGCAGATTTCATCAATGAACTGCTCCATCCACAAGGTGTGGCTGTAGTTCTAGAAGCCCTGCATTTGTGCTCGATGATCCGCGGCGTGAAGAAACATGATTCGCGCATGACAACATCCACCATGCTGGGTTCTTTCCGAACCGACCTGGCTATGCGGATGGAGTTCCTGGATAATATTTCCCGTTCCGCTGAACCGTTGCACTTCTAAGGACAATATGTAAGGGCGATGCATCCGGATGCATCGCCCCTTCTCATAAATAGTGGTGAGCAACTGTACGCCCCCGCTTGTTCGGCATTACTTCGGTAAACAAATATCCGGACGGCGGATGGCAAAGGAGCGTTTCTTCAACCGCAGCGCCACCTCCGACAGTGTCTCTTTCGTTTCCGGGTGAACCAACTCTGGCAAGATCTCAGCCAACGGTACAGCTACAAACACCCGCTCCCAAACATTTTGATCGACAACATCCCCGTTGAATACAATAATATCCAGATCGATCGTGCGCGGAGCGTTCTTATCGGCTGTGCGGACGCGTGCCATTTCATTTTCGATCGGTTTTAAGATGGTACGCTTTAATTCGCCCAGATGCAGCGGGGTTTCTAGTAAAAGGGCGGCATTAAAAAAATTCGGGCCTTTCGCTCCTTCTGAGCGTGTTTCCCAAGCTGAAGATACCCGTTTTACCTTACATTGTTTTTGGATTGCCTGAATAGCCTGGCAGATATTCTGCTGCGGTTCAATGTTGCTGCCGAGACTGATCACTACTTTATTGAGGATTTGAGCGCTCAATTTCAACTCCTACCGAACGTGAAAACCGCACCGCTCCGGGTTTTTCAACCATCACCTGCACCCGCTGGACACCGGGTTCAGCCAGGCACAATGCGGCAATATCAGTGGCTAACGCTTCAACGGTGAAACGGGAAACTTTTTCTACCTGGGCGATGATCTTTTTTGCCACCGTACGATAATTGACACAATCATCGATGTTATCCGATATGCCAGCTTTTGAAATATCCGAATAGAGGGTTACATTAATGAGAATATCTTGAGGTTGTTCGCGTTCACGTTCCGAAATGCCGATCACGCCGCGTACCAACAAGTCCTTAATAAACGTTTTATCCATAATTTCCTTGTAGACCATACTAAACCAAATGG
>DATMYN010000038.1:0-4060 GCA_035560875.1 Longilinea sp.
GACTGTACTGCATCCAACGATGATCTTGGGTGGAGCGATCATGCTGCCCAAGGCGCCTCCGGTGGTTTGGGCGGCTACCAGCCAGGCAGGGGCGAGACCCAATAATTCAGCCACTGTCCGTTGCAGTGAAGCAAACAAGACATTGGAATTATTGTTGCTGCCGGTGGCAAATGCCCCCAGCACTCCGATTAACGGAGAGGCGATTGGATAAAATCCCTGTAAAACCAGGCAAACACCTTCAGCTAATAATTGGGTCATCCCGCAGGCTTCCATCAGGGTTGCCAGCCCGACGGTAAAAAGTACTCCCACCGTGGCAGGGGCAGCTGAGTTCCAGGTAGCTTTGGCGGCGCTGCCAAATGCCCCCCGCTCGCAATGGTTGGACAGACGTAGTAGGGCGTATGTGCCCAACGCAACCAATAAAATGGCACTACCCGGATGCAAGAATAAGGAAAATGAGGGTCCAAGCCCGGCTGGTGTAAAAAAGCCGGTACTCGTGAGCATTTCAGGAAATTGCATTTGCCAGAAAAAACCGGATAAGGCCGAGCGGATCGGACCCGGTAAGGCTAAAATGGTAAGCACCAAGGTAAGGAATCCATATGCAAGCAGAGCAATGCGAAGAGCCTTTTTATCGACCGTATTGGCAGATTGATCGCCTTTTCGATACCCAAAGAGAATGGCAACCAGTACCCCGGTTAAACCGGCTCCCAGCGCTGCCAGAGGGGAGAGTCCAACCTGGATCAATCCGTACTGCACGGCCGAAACCACAAGACCTAAAACAATTACTTTAGGCCAGGATCGACCTTGCCCCAGAACCCCCGCGGTGGCGATACCGGTAGCTAAACATGCGATCCCTAACATGATGGCAGCCGGTTGGTTTAGAAATTGCGGATCGATATGTGACACACTGAGCAGGGTTGAGTACACCACACCCATACCGCCAAAGGTGACCGCCCAGGAATGTCCGATGGCTGCTGCGGCAACTGCGGTCAACGCCGGCACACCCAGGCTGACCAGCATCGGCGAGATGATCGCAACCGGGATACCAAAACCGGCTAATCCCTCCAAAATGCCGCTGAAACACCAGGCTAAGGTAATTAGCAGCATTCCCCGGTCGCTGATCATTCTTTGCAGGCCTTCCGCCATGGCACGGATCCCGCCCACTTGATTGACCAGGTTGTACATCAGTAGCGCTGGCCACAACATGACCAATAGATAAAGCGATAAAAGGATCCCCCTGATCTGAGAGACCCAAAAAACTTGCCAATTAAGTCCAAATGCCAGGGCTGCGATGACAATCCCAACGAACCAGGCGGTTGGTCCGGCTTTTTGTCCGCCCCAGCGGAGCACAACCATGAGGACGAGGATTACGATGATAGGGGTGATGGCCAGGATGTATGACATGGAAGCTATTGTAATAGAAAACGCCGGATTTGAGATTTTGATTTGTGATCAGATCGAAAAACCGGGTAGAAAAAGCGTTCTTATCCGTGTTGGTTGGAGAGGTTTGCGGTATAATCAAGAGCTTGTGGTTTTGTTATTATTCCCGGTCTCGGGTTATCAAAAGAACAGGATAGAACATGGACATTGGTACGGTACAACAGGTAGATATTGACCAGGAGATGCGTACCGCATACCTGGATTATGCCATGAGTGTTATTGTCGCTCGGGCTTTGCCGGATGCACGTGATGGGTTGAAACCCGTCCACCGGCGGATCCTTTATGCCCTGATGGATATGGGCATCCGCTACAATACCGCTTTTAAGAAATCTGCTCGTATCGTCGGTGAAGTGCTAGGTAAATACCATCCGCATGGTGATTCGGCTGTGTACGAAGCCATGGCCCGGATGGCTCAAGATTTTTCCATGCGCTATCCCCTGGTTGATGGTCAAGGGAACTTTGGTTCGATCGATGGCGATCCTCCGGCTGCTATGCGGTATACCGAAGCTCGTATGGCTGCTTGTGCCGAAGAGATGGTTGCCGATATTGAAAAGGACACGGTCGACTTTACAGATAATTTCGACGGCTCCTTGAAAGAACCCTCGGTATTGCCTGGCCGGCTCCCGAATTTGCTATTGAACGGCGCCTCAGGGATCGCGGTTGGTATGGCTACCAATATTCCCCCGCATAATTTGGGAGAATTGAGTGCCGCCATCCATTACATGATCGAGCATAATGACAACCTGGATGATATAACGGTCGAAGACCTGATGCAGTTTATCCCCGGTCCGGATTTTCCTACCGGCGGTGTGATCACGGGTGGTGAAGGGCTAAAACAAGCCTACAGCACCGGCCGTGGACGGATCGTGGTTCGTGGTCTGGCTCACATCGAAGAGATAAAAGGCGGTCGGAACTCGATCGTGATTACGCAGATCCCCTATCAGGTGAATAAAACCAGCTTGATCGAACGGATTGCCGATCTGGCTCGGGAAGGCAAGATCGATGCGATTTCTGACCTGCGCGATGAATCAGACCGGCGCGGCATGAGTATCGTGATCGAACTCAAACGCGGCGCCACTGCCCGCAAGGTTCTCAACCAATTATTCAAGTACACTCCCTTACAATCTACCTTTTCCATCAATATGTTAGCCCTTGTGGATGGGGAAACCCGGCTGCTTTCTCTTAAACGTGCTTTGCATGTTTATATCGAGCACCGCCAAAATGTGATCACCCGCCGGACTCAATTTGACCTTGATAAAGCCAAAGCGCGGGCGCACATCTTGGAAGGTTTGTTAATAGCCTTAGCCAATTTGGATGATGTTATTCAAACCATCCGCCAGTCACCGGATGTTGAGACTGCCAGGGAACGCTTGATCAAGCGGTTTAAGCTGTCCGAACTGCAGGCGCAGGCCATTTTGGATATGCAGTTGCGCCGGCTGGCTGCTCTGGAACGTCAAAAGATCGAAGATGAGTACAAACTGATCGAAGAACGGATCGCTTACTATCAAGATCTGCTCAGCCATCCCGCAAAAATATTGGGCTTGGTCGACAGTGAATTAGGCGAATTAGCGGAAAAAATCGGTAATCCTCGCCGGACTACCTTACAAGTTGAGGTGGAAAAAGAGCTCGAAGAAGAAGACCTGATCCCCAATGATCCGGTACTGATCACAATCACCCAACGCGGCTATATCAAACGTGTAGCGGCCAACCTGTACCGGCCACAAAACCGGGGAGGTAAAGGGGTGCAAGGGCAGAACGTGAAAGCGGAAGATGAGGTTATGGTCATCATCCCGGCCCGTACCCTGCACACTTTGTTATTCTTCACCGATCGTGGAAAAGTGTATTCCGAAAAAGTGTACCAACTACCGGATGCCAACCGGTCCGACAGAGGTATTCCGGTGGTCAATGTGATCAATTTGGATGGTAAAGAACGGATCACGGCTGCTGTAGCAGTCCCGGACTTTGAACAATCGAAATATGTGACCATGGCGACAGTATCCGGGCGGGTGAAACGTGTAGCCCTTTCAGAATTCTCCAATGTACGCTCCTCAGGTATGATCGCGATTGGCTTGGAAGCGAAGGATGAATTGGATTGGGTGCGTTTGACCTCCGGCAAGGACGAGATCATTTTGGTTAGTCAAAATGGTCAGGCCCTCCGCTTCAGCGAGGAGGAGATCCGCCCGCAAGGCCGCACCGCTAGCGGTGTAGCCGGTATGAAGCTTAAAAAGGATGATCATGTTGCATCCATGGATGTGATCGAGCCCAAGGGCTTCCTCTTTGTCATTTCTGAAAACGGCTTTGGCAAACGCACCAAGCTGGAGGATTACCCTGTCAAGGGGCGAGCTACCGGCGGCGTATCCACCACCGACCCCAAGGCTTTCCCGAAGACCGGCAGGATTGCGGTTTCACGGGTTGTGCAGGAGACGGATGACATCACCATCATCACCAAAGCCGGGCAGGCGCTGCGCTTGCGGGTCAAAGAAGTCAGCACCGGCGGACGGGCAACACGCGGGGTACATCTTATGAACCTGGCGGAAGGCGAGACGGTGGTATCACTGGCCCGCATCGTAGCCGAGCCCGAGCAACCCCTGGATAAATAACAAATTCTCATCCCGTTCTGAAA
>DATMYN010000039.1:0-3982 GCA_035560875.1 Longilinea sp.
TATCAAATATGCAATAGAGCAAACCCGTAGATTGATATTTCCCTGGTAGTGGCGGGGTATAACCCGCCACATAACCACCCAAGGTAAACAAAACCAAGAGGTAGCCAACTGTTGCCTCCTGGTTCATGGATCATCAAAAATTCCTTACTCTTCCAACACCTTCTTTACAATATCCGGACGGTCAGAGATCAAGCCATCCACGCCCATCTTGATCATACGGCGCATATCCTCTTCTTTGTCCACCGTCCAAACATCCACGCGCATGCCCAAGGCATGGGCAGCTTTTACAAATTGGGGGGTAAGTACCCGGATGATCCCATTTTGTTCAGGGATCTGGAACACCCTGCCGGCCGGTTTATACGACCGCCAGGCACCAAAGCTCAACTTGAGCAAAAATTTGATCGTTTCACTCTGGCAGGCTGCCGTGACCATTTCCGGTTTTAACCGCCGGAATGAATTTACATTTTCAGTTTGGAAAGCGGCCGCCAGAACTTTGTCTTCCATGTGGTATTTACTAATTAAATATTCAAGCTTATCCACCAAGGGAGGATCAACCTGTTTCATATCAATATTCAAATGCATCTGCGGATAAGCAACAAAAACCTCTTCCAAAGTTGGGATGGTGATACCCTGACCGCGGAACGGGAAAGTTTTACCGTGATCGGCGGTCCAGGTATACCCGGCATCCAATGCCTTCAACTCTTTTAAGGTAAGGGTGTGGATCGGACCGCGCCCATTGGTGCGTTCATCGACAACATCATCATGGATCACAACCAAAACACCATCCGAGCTGGTGTGGATATCCATCTCCAACACATCTGCACCTAATTCCACGGCATGTTGGTACGCAAACATGGTATTCTGCGGCCATAAGCCGCCGCCACCGCGATGGGCAATATTCAATGTCCGCCGGGGTAAAGGAGCATAGTAAGGGTGGTCAAGCAAGGAAGAATTATTCATATTTTGATTGTACTTCATTAATCTTATTAAGGTTGAATAGATAGAATGTGAATCCCATCCTGGTTGTATTCCTCGGTCAATCCGGGGCAATCTCTGAGGGCTTCCACTTGTAAGGATCCATGTCCATCGGAAATATACACATAATCGAGAGCAGCCTGGTCAACCAAACCCCAAAAATTATCGTCACAGGTGGTCAAGCGGTTGGCACGCTCGGCCCAATCATTGATCTGATGGATGTACTCGGCTGAACCATAGCCATACATGGCCGGGGGCAGCACCGTTTGCCGCCCGGCTAGTACCGGCAGCCAATAGCCACCATCCACACCCCGGTAAGAAGCAGTTTGCCAAAGAGTCGTATTGATCAAGAACCTGGACTCTTCAGGGGTGTTTTGTTGCACCCATTCCGCCGCCCGGATATCCGCCGACCCTCCCAGGATCATGCGGTCATCAACCAGATGCGACATTTCCACCTGACCCCATACGATCAACCCTACGGAACAAGCAGCCAAGGTTACCCACGGTAAGGGATTAATAAACTTCCGCGCCAACCAGTCTGCCCCATCTACAGCAGCATAAGCCGCCAATAACGCAGCCGGCAACCACAGCAGAATGGAAAAATGATCCGGACGGAATGGCCCCCAGCGCAGCCCTAACGGCAGACTCAGGAATAACAAGCCAAGCGACCAAACCGCCAGCCAACGTTTACCCGGTTTACCTATCACCCATACCAACCCGGCCAACCCAATGATCAAGGTCAACCCATTCCGCCAGGGGCCAAGCAAGTTAATCCAGGCATCCCAGGAATCCATCGAGAATTGATCGGTGGTGATCTGGGCATAACGGCGGGTAAAGCTCCATGCCCGCCACAGCCAAGGTAAAGCCAACAGGACCCCGGCACAGCTACCCAGCAGTATGTTCCAGGCGAACTTCCATCCGGAGGCTTTTTTTCGCTCCAAATAATCGAAAAGTAAAAGCAGGAAGACTGCCAAGATCAAGATGATCCCGGCCAAATAATGGCTTAAAAACACGCCGGAAGTAAATAAAGCCAGCTTCAGCCACTGGAGTGGATCGTTCTTAACGCGGACTTCCCAGGCGGAAGCCAATGCGAGCGGTAATAATGCCAAACCGGTGAGCAAGGTATAGCGGCCCCAAGCCAGATAAAAAGCCGGCATCTCCAACACAAAACCAGCCAGCAGCACCGCCAAACCCGCTTTTCGGTAATCCCCCCAAAGGACAAGGCTTAACCGGTACACGCCTAAAACAGCCAGGGCGTTGACCGCCTGCCCAACCCATAAAACAGCCTGGTAAGGTTGGATGTGCCCCAAGGCGGAAAAAACGGCGCTGAATACGTGGAAAACATAATGATAAAAGAAGGGAACGGGCAGAATCGGAGTAAGGTCTTGGGGTAAACCACCGGCAGCGAGTATGGATTGCACGATCAGGGTATGGTGGACTGAATCGACCCAAGCCGGTAATGCCATCCCATCGATCTGATAAAACCGCCATGCGGTGACAACCGCCAGTAAGCCTAAACCGATCCAATCTTCTTTATGGATACCTATCTCAGGTTTTCGCACCCGAACAGCCGTCGCGGTAGATACTACACCGGCTGCTAATAACAACCACACGATGCTTATAGAAAAATGCAGGTCAAGCCAAAAACCGACCTGAGCGACCAGAGCCATCACAACCAGGCTTAGCCCGGCCGATTCGATCAACAAGGAAAATAGACCGCATTTGCGGGGGGTGATCCACAAGATGATAGCCAGCCCGGGGAGGAAAAACAGGAGGGGAAGGAGGATGAATGGAATCACAGTATCTGATAGTTAAAGGTTTACGGTTAACCAAAAGCATACCTGAAAAGACAGGTACGTCAAAGACAATAACAAGGGGGATTTAACCGAGATATTCGCGCAAGTAGCGGCTGCGGGTTGGGTGGCGCAGTTTGCGCAGGGCTTTGGCTTCGATCTGGCGGATACGTTCGCGGGTGACATTAAAGTACCGGCTGACTTCTTCCAGGGTGTGGTCTTTGCCGTCGATCAAGCCAAAACGGAGTTCCAATACCTGGCGTTCGCGTTCCGAAAGGGCAGCCAGGGCGCTTTGCACCTGTTCGCGCAGCATTTCGCGGGCGGCGGCATCCATCGGTTCAAGCGCTTCGTCATCTTCAATAAAGTCACCCAATTGGCTGGATTCCTCATCACCCACCGGGCGCTCCAAAGAAACCGGTTCATCGGCCGATTGCAGGATGCGCTGGGTTTTGATGGTCGCCAGGTTCCAGCGGCGCTGCAATTCGGGTTCCATCACACCGCCGTCCGTACGGGTGCGCACAATGGCTTGAACATCTTCATCCGGGAGCAAACCTGATTCCAGGGCTAATTCTTCGATGTTGGGTTCACGCCCAAGCTGCTGCACTAACGAGCGCTGGACGCGTAATAAGCGCGTGATGGCTTCAAAAAGGTGGACCGGGATGCGGATGGTGCGGGCTTGTTCGGCGATGTAACGGCTGATCGATTGGCGGATCCACCAGGTGGCGTAGGTGCTGAATTTAAACCCACGGGTCGGGTCAAATTTGGCGACCGCCCGCAGCAGCCCCAGATTGCCTTCCTGGATCAGGTCAAGGAAAGAGACCCCGCGCCCTAGGTAGCGTTTGGCAATACTGACGACCAGACGCAGGTTGGCTCTGATGAGAGCCTGGTTGGCTTCTTCAGCCCGCCGGCGGATGGCATCCACTTCCTCGGCCATGATCTCATTCTCAGGGGCGTGCCTTCTAAAGAAGGTAAGGGCAGGGACATGCCCGAATTTTCGCAGGTAAGAAAGCATTTCATTAGCAAAATTGGCCGGCAGCATGTACAGGCATAAGAAGCAGATGAAGGCATTGCGAACCAGCCCATCCCACATGCTGTCTTTCCCCCACTGGCCGTTATCCAAAAAGCTGCGCAGGTAAGAGGGGATATCCGCCTGCCAGGTCGAGCGTAAAAGCTGCGATTCAGATAAGATCAGAGCCAGGTCGGCTTGGGTGCTG
>DATMYN010000040.1:0-5073 GCA_035560875.1 Longilinea sp.
AAATAAACCCCACCAGGATGCTTGAAAAAATACTTATAGGCAAGCGCCTGGCGACGGCCGACAGTGCCCATCAAACGATTGGGAAAATTGTCGGGCTTGCCGTATTTTCCTCGGATGCTCTCTCCTCGGTTGCCTATGGACCTCAGGAATTAATGATGGTGTTGGTGGCCGCTGGAATGGGAGCATTAAGCGTTTCCATACCATTAGTCTTTGGTATTGTGGCATTATTGCTATTGCTGACATTTTCATACCGGCAAACCATTCATGCTTACCCGGGGGGCGGTGGTGCCTATATTGTGGCGCGTGACAATCTTGGGGAGCTTCCGGCACAAACAGCCGGTGCAGCCCTGTTAACCGATTACATATTAACGGTAGCCGTATCGATCTCCTCCGGCGTAGCTCAGATCACCTCTGCCTATCCAAACTTGTATGGGTATCGGGTCTGGATCTCGGTTGGGATGATCCTTTTCATCATGCTGATCAACCTGCGCGGAGTCAAAGAATCGGGGATCACTTTTGCCATTCCCACTTATTTCTTCCTGGCGATGATCCTGCTTATGTCGGTTATTGGTTTCGTCCAATACTTTACCGGGAATCTTGGCACTGTCATAAATCCCCCTACGCTGGAAATCGGAATGGCCCAACCATTGGCTATTTTCCTCATATTACGCGCTTTTGCTAACGGAACTACTTCGCTTACTGGTGTTGAAGCGATTTCCAATGGGATCACGGCATTCAAAGAGCCGCGCAGTAAAAATGCAGCCACCACCTTGTTATGGATGGCTGGTATTTTAGGGTTCTTGCTGTTATCCATGACCTTTCTAGCTCATCTGACTAGGGCTGTCCCTGTTGAAAGTGAAACCATTGTTTCGCAGGTTGCCCGGACAGTGTTTGGCGGACGCAGCTTGCTCTATTTGCTCTTGATCTCATCGACTACGATCATCCTCATGATGGCAGCCAACACGGCCTATGCTGATTTTCCTCGTTTGGGTGCTTTGCATGCCGGAGATGGTTTTCTTCCCCGCCAATTGACCACGCGTGGCAGCCGTCTCGTTTTTTCACGCGGCATCATCACCTTAGCCGTTATTTCCTCGCTTCTCGTTATCATTTTCCAGGCTAGCGTTACCAAGCTGATCCCTTTGTATGCTATTGGTGTGTTTCTGTCATTCAGTTTGTCCCAAGCCGGAATGGCTCGACGTTGGTGGAAATCCGGGCATCTGAAACCGGGCGAGAAAATTGTTGAACCAGGTTCTACGGTTGAATTTGAATCAGGTTGGCAATACAAAATGCTGCTTAATGGTCTTGGCGCTTTCTGTACTTTTGTTGTGATGGTCATTTTTGCTATTACAAAATTCCGCGATGGAGCATGGGTAGTTGTCATTCTAACCCCAGTTTTGGTCGCTATCTTTTTCTCGATCCATCACCATTACAAACATTTGGCGAAGCAGCTTTCGCTTGAAAATCACCTCCCCCGCAGATCCATAAACCGGAATAGGGTTATTATCCCCATCGCCAGTGTTCATCGCGGTTCACTGGAAGCCATCCGTTATGCAAAAACCCTTTCAGATGACATTACTGCCGTCCATATTAACTTGGATCCAAAAGATAAGGAAAAAATCGAAAGTAAGTGGCAAACATGGGGTGAAGGAATCAGACTGGTAATGCTTAATTCTCCATACCGGTTATTCATCGAGCCATTTGTAGAATATGTAGAACGTTTGGATGGCAGTTGTAAACAAGATGAAATGATCACGATTATTGTGCCGCAGTTTATCCCCAAACATTGGTGGGAGCGGTTCTTACATGCACGCACGGCTGAAGCACTCCGTAAAGTATTGCTGAACCGAAAAGATATCGTGATCACCGAAGTGCCGTACCAACTTGATTGATGAATGATAAAGAAGGCGCCGAAAGGCGCCTTTTCTTAACCATACTCTTGGCAGACAGCTATAATAAAGAGGATGAAATTTCTTCGTTATCTTCTTAGTTTGGGGTTGGTAGCCTTGGCGGTTCTGGCGGGGTGGCCATTTCGCAGTTTGATCCATCCGGTCAACCTGGTAATGCTCTTCCTCGCCGTGGTAGTGGCTTCGGCGGTTTTCTGTGGCCGCGGTCCTGCCATCCTGGCATCCTTTATAAGCGTTTTCGCTTTTGATTATTTCTTCGTCGATCCTCGTTTTAGTTTTTCGGTTGCCGATGCAGAATATTTGATCACCTTCTTGGGGCTGCTTGTGGTAGGGTTGGTTGTTAGTGGTTTTGCCTCACAGGTCCGTGAGCAAGTACTTAAGCTTCAAGCCCGAGAAGCTCAAACAGAAGCCTTGAGTGCCTTAAGCCGGGATTTGGCTGTAGCAGGGGATATGCAAACCATGCTCCAGGCTGTTGTTGACCATACCAGTCGTTCGTTAGCCAGTCAGGCGGTCGTTCTCACATCTGAAGACAACCATTTGGTCGTGCGGTTATCCAGCCCCGGGTTTACTTTGAGCGAGTCGGAAATGGAAACCGCCAGGTTGGTATTTTCTTCAAAAGAAGCACATGCATCTGCCCAACAAAAGACCCGGTTTTTACCATTAACCAACCCGCATAGTGTGGTTGGCGTTCTTGGGGTAAAACCTGTTGGTAAGCGGAGTGGATTTGATACATCCCAGGAAAAATTATTTGAAAGTTTCGCGAACCTGACTGGGTTGGCTATCGAACGCACCTTGTTAGCCGAGCAGACAAATCGTTTACATATGCTTAGTGAAACTGAAAAACTACAAACGACCTTATTAAATTCCATCTCTCATGATCTGCGCACTCCGCTGGTGTCCATCCGTGGGGTACTAGACAGCCTGTTGGAAGTTGAACAGGGGTCGGAAGATTCACCACGCTTGGATCCGGCGGCTCGATTGGATATGCTCCAAAATGCCCGTGAAGAAACCATCCATTTGAACCGCTTGGTCGAGAATTTACTGGATATGACTCGCTTGGAATCAGGCGCCTTGAAAATGCATACGGAACCTTCCGATATTCAAGATATCATTGGGTCTGCGTTAGCCGCTATGGAAGAATCACTCCGTCCCCGCTCGGTGCAGGTTGAGATTGAACCTGATCTACCTCTTGTGGAAGTTGATTTTGTCCTCGTCGAGCAGGTGATCATAAATTTATTGGATAATGCTCTAAAATATTCTTCAGCCGGTACGCCGGTCGAAGTTTTTGCTTGTCGGGATGAGTGTGGGATCGCTGTTGAAGTTTTTGATCGCGGAAAAGGGATCCCGACAGATCAGTTGGAAAGTGTTTTCTCAAAATTCTACCGGTTGAAGCATAGCGAACTTACTCAGGGAATTGGGTTGGGATTATCGATTTGCAAAGGGATCGTGGAAGCGCACGGTGGACGGATTTGGGCTGAAAACCGCCTGGGTGGCGGCACCAAGATCTCTTTTATACTTCCTCTTCGTCGCGAAAAGGATGGATCATGACCGAACAAAAAGTGACGATCCTGTTGGTGGATGATGAAAAAGCCATCCGGCGGTTTCTACGTACTTCATTACAAGGTCATGGGTATGAAGTGGTTGAAGCAGTAACCGGTCAGGAAGCTTTGATCGCGGCCACGGAGCATCGTTTTGATGCCATCATCCTTGATCTTGGTCTACCGGATATGGATGGCACTGAAGTCACCCGTCGATTGCGCGAGTGGAGCCAAACCCCGATAATCATCCTTTCTGTCCGCAGTCATGAGAATGATAAGATCGCCGCTTTGGATGCGGGTGCAGATGATTACCTGACCAAACCTTTCGGTGCAGGAGAATTAATGGCCCGCCTGCGGGTTTCTCTTCGCCATGCCGGACACGAGGACGAAGAACCTGTTTTCACTACCGGTGATCTTAAGGTGGATCTGGCTCACCGTCAGGTTTGGGTAGGTGGGGTTGAGATCGATCTGACCCCTACGGAATACGATTTACTGCACATGTTGGTGCAGCATGCCGGTAAGGTGATCACGCATAGCCAGTTCTTGCGGGAAGTATGGGGGGGAGCTTATGAAGAGGAAAGCCACTTGCTTAGGGTGAATATCAGCAATTTACGGAGAAAGATCGAACCGGACCCAAACCGTCCGGTATATATCCTTACCGAACCCGGCGTTGGATACCGGTTAAAAGCATAATATTATTTTAGCGGTTTGAAGCCTTCCCCTAAAACCTCATGCGCCGATCCGATGACGATGAAGGCTTTCGGGTCGATCTCTTTGACCAATGCTTTTAGTTGGTTTACTTCCGCACGCGTGATGACGCAATACAGTACCGGTCGCTGTGCGCCGGTATATGCCCCGGTTCCGGGTAATACGGTCACACCCCGCTCCAAGATCGTCATTAACCGTTCAGCAACTTGATCGGGGAAAGAACTGATGATGATCGTTTCGCGGAAGATGCCTGAACCTTCACTGACCGCTTCGGCAGCCAGACCGCTGACATATATGACGATCAAGCCGTAGAGCGCCTTTTCCCAGCTATAGGTAAGACCACCGCCCAGCACGACCAGGGTATCGGTAATGAGGTAGGCTTGCGAGATCGAAATACCCAAACGGGAGTTGAGGATGCGGCCTAAAATGTCGCTGCCTCCGCTTGTTCCTTGACCGAGATAAACCAAACCAAGGCCTGCACCTAATAAGACACCCCCAAATAAAGCATTCAAGACATTATCTTGGGTCAATCCTTGAGCGGGGATGAAGAATACCAACATGTCGGTAAATATTGAAAATAATCCGACCGCGACCGCAGTCCGCAGGGCAAAACGCCGGCCGCCCAAATACCGCCAGCCAAGCACAAATAAGGGGAGGTTACCTACAAATACCATTAAGCCGATCGGCCAGGCTGTAAAATTATTGATGATCTGAGCCAATCCGCTGATGCCCCCGCTGACCAGTTCACCGGGTACCAGGAACAGACGCATGGCTAACGCTTGGATGAAAGCCCCCAAAGTTACTAAAGAATAATCCTTGATGATCTTCCAGATCTGGACTTTATCCATTTTTTGAACCTTGGCTGCCATAATTCCTCCAATAAGATTGCTCAGAACAGGGCAGATTATAACCCCAGATTACAC
>DATMYN010000041.1:0-2422 GCA_035560875.1 Longilinea sp.
GCCGACCACACCGCCGGTTACACCATCTGCCCCGAGATCCTCGGCGTGAGCGGCAAACAAGATCCGTTGAGCCCTGAAGGCAAAGCTGCCCTCAGCCGCGCTTTCCAGGCCACCACCGCCTTTATCGACTCATCCGGTCACTGTTTGTTCATTGCCTTCCCGATCTTGGATATTGCCAGCGGGTTCGAAGGCTTTGTGCAGGAATGCAACGGTGTCTTGGGTACCAATTGGACCGCTGATGATGTGGTGGCCTATGGTACCGAAGTATTAAAGGTCGAACGGGCATTCAATGAGGCTGCGGGCATTAAAGCGGAAGCTGACCGCCTGCCCGAGTTCATGAAGCTGGAGCCCTTACCCCCGCACAATCAGGTCTTTGATGTATCTGACGCGGCCCTCGACTCGGTTTTCAAAGATATGTGATCAGCATAACTTGATACAGATGATACAGGAGGATGACATGGGTCATCCTCCTGTATACACTATTATTCTAACGAGCATTCCCCGTTACGTAGGATTGTTTCATGCCCAAACTGACCCCCAATGCCAACGGCCAATTCAACCTCCCCAAAGATTTCCTGGAACGCCGCCGGCTTGACCCGGCTGCCCCGTATTGGCTGGATGAGCGTGATGGCGATCTGATCCTGCATCCCTGTCAACCGGATGCGCGCAAGCTGTATATCGAGGTCACCACCGCCTGCAATTTGAACTGCCAAACCTGCATCCGTCACTCCTGGGTTGACCCTTCCTCGCATATGGAAATGGCCACCTTCGATAAGATCCTGACCGGCATGGATGCTTTCCCGGAATTGGATACCGTGATCCTGACCAGCTTTGGCGAACCCCTGGTTCATCCGCACTTCCTGGAAATGGTGGAAAAACTAACCAGCCGCAAACTAACCCTCACTATCGGGACCAACGGTATGCTCCTCACCGAGCAGATGGCTACAGAACTGATCCGCATGGGTGTCAGCCAATTGGTGGTCTCGATCGATGGTATCAAACCGGAGACGTATGCAGGTGTACGCGGGGCTCAGTTGAACGAAGTGTTGGATAACATTATCCGGCTGAATGAATTGAAACAAAAAATGGGTGTGGTCAACCCCACCATCGGCATCGAGTTTGTGGCGATGAAGAGCAACCAGGCCGAATTACAGGGGCTGGCGGAATTGGCCACCCGCCTGGGCGCTGCCCGCACGGTGGTCAGCCATTTGCTGCCGTATACCCAAGAGATGGATGCCGAAAAGATCTACGGCTATGAACCCGTTCCGCCATTCAAAACCACCGGTTGGCCGGTGCGTTCGGATGCTTGGGTGCGTTGGGGCGTAACCGAACTGCCCCGCATGCATTGGGGCGCCGAGCAGCGCTGCAAGTTCGTCAACGATTACGCCATTGTGGTTGGCTGGGATGGGGGCGTTTCTCCCTGCTATGCCTTATCACACAGCTATTGCTATTATGCCATCGATGGGGTTGCTAAACAGGTGACCCGCAAGGTGTTCGGGAATGTCAACGACACCGCCCTGGCGGATATTTGGATGGAGGAAGATTTTGCCCGCTACCGCAGCGAAGTGCGGGCATTTCACTTCCCCTCCTGCGCCGATTGCGACCTGCGCGCTACCTGCGACTTGCGTGCCCAAAATGAGGCTTGCTGGGGCTATAACCCCTCCTGTGCCGATTGCCTTTGGGCGCAAAATATTATACAGTGTCCCTAGAGGATACTCAACGGCTATGAATATCAAAGTACGCTTGTTTGCCACACTGCGCACCTATGTGCCCGAAGCCACCATCGGAGCCACACTGGATGTGGAATTGGCCGAGGGAGCCCATCTGAGCGACCTGATCGCCCGGTACCCTTTCCCGGCCGATCTGGTCAAACTGGCGTACGTGAACGGCATTTACCAGGAACCCGGTTTTCTATTACATGATGGCGACGAGGTCGGATTATTCCCCCCCATCGGAGGCGGTTGATATGGATATCAAATTAGACGTGTGGCTGTACGGCGATCTGCGCCAATATGGCAAAGACCCCACCCAGATCGGTTATGCCCAGCAGGATGTAGTCGCGCCGGAAGGCTTTCGCATGCATGATCTGCTGGCGTTGCTGGCCATGCCTACTGCTGCCCGCGGCATCACCTTTGTCAATGGCAACCTCTCCGCCCTGCCGGGCTTCCAGCCCGATCTTGATCATGTCTTTCACGACGGCGACCGGGTGGCCTTATTTGATTTGAAAAGCATGTGGCCATTCCAATACCGTAATGGGGCAGCTATGACAGATGAAATGCGTAAAGCGGTCGAGCAGAACCCCGAGCAGCTCTTCCACCATGACCACAAAGAGGGGGACAAATAGGGGATGGGGAAGAAAGGTTAACCCCCGTCACGTCGCCGTTTATATCTAGAATGTAGTGGATAAGAATTAGTTGTATAC
>DATMYN010000042.1:0-5011 GCA_035560875.1 Longilinea sp.
GATATGGGGGTGGGCGAGTTACTGCTTGTTTGGATGCGTTATGGTCGGATTTGGGTATGACCTGCGCGTGTGGATCCCGGCCATGCTGTTTGCCGGTCTTGGCCCTAGCATTGGCAATGCCCACAGCCAGGCGCTGCTGCAGGCTAAGGTGGCGCCTGATCTGCAGGGGCGGGTGTTCTCAGCCCGGCGTTTGCTTACCTGGGCGCCGGATGCGATCACCCCGGTGATCAGCGGGTTGTTGGCAGACCGCATCATGGAGCCAGCCATGACCGGGCAAGGATGGTTTTCCACAGCCTTCGGTTGGATGGTTGGGAACACTACCGGTTCAGGCATGGCATTCATTAGCATCCTCTCTGGTTTGTTGACGATGGCAATGTTGATCGGCGGGTTGTTCTTCCCGGCAATACGAAACATAGAGACTCTGCTGCCCGACCACGACCAATTGGAGCGGGCCGATATGTCCACCCCGGTTCAGGAGGTAAACGTTGAAGGTTAATATCGGAAATACACCCTATCTGTATCCCATCCCGATCGTATTGGTCGGCGCCCAAGTAAATGGAAAGGCAAATTATGTCACTGTCGGGGATACCGGTTTAATGGGCATCAAGCCTGCCCTTGTCTATATTTCCTTGAACCATAACCATTTCACAACAGAAGGTGTTTTCCAAACCAACACCTTCAGCATCAATATCCCCACCACTGCCATGTTGGAGAAAGTAGATTACTGCGGGGTGGTTTCGGGGCGGGACGTGGATAAAGGTTGTCTCTTCACGAACTTCTATGGTGAAACCAATTCCGCACCGATGATCGAAGAGTGTCCGGTAAATTTGGAGTGCCGTGTCATCAAGGAATTTGCCATTCAACACCGCCAGGTCTTTATTGGGGAAGTGGTGCAAACCTATGTCGATGACGTCATGTTGCAAGGTGAGCAATCAAAAAAGGATGTGGCCGACATGACGAAATTAAAACCGATCTTGTATGCCCTGGATAACCATTACTATTCCATCGGTGAAATCATTGGTGAAGGCTATCAGCAAGCAGGAAAAACGATATCAAAGTAGGGAGGAATAAGTGGAAGCACCAGTTATCACAACAGACCATTTAGAATTACGCTCGTGGAGTTTGACGGATACCGACCGCTTGTGGGAGATTTTTCAAGAGCCGGATATCTTCAAATATTTTCCGCCGATGAAACCCTCGCGCGAGGGAGTTGTTCGTTACATCAACCGCCATTTGGGGTATTGGAATAACTTCCACTACGGGCATTGGGCTGTCACCCTCAAAGATTCAGGGGAGGTGTTAGGCTGGTGTGGTTTGGAATTCCTCCCCGAATCTACTGAAACCGAAGTGGCGTATTTACTGTGCCATTCAGCCTGGGGGAAGGGTTATGCTACCGAGGCTGCCCGGTCTGCCGTCGATTATGGAATGAAGGTGGCCGGACTGGCTGGTATTGTGGGGTTGGTCGACCCCCAGAACATTGCCTCGCAGCGGGTGCTGGAAAAATGCGGTTTAGCCTATGTGGAAGACAAAGAGTACTTTGGTATGGTGATGCGCCGTTTTTGGCTGGATAACCCGGAGGGTAAACGATGATCGAACCTGGTGACGGTTTAAAACGCTGCGGTTGGGGGATGGGGGCAGAGTTGTATATGGCCTACCATGATAAAGAGTGGGGCTACCCGGAACATAATGACCGCAAACTGTTTGAATTGCTGTTGTTGGAAGGCGTTCAGGCGGGTATTTCATGGGCGATCGTGCTGAACAAGCGCGAAAACTACCGCATGGCATTTGATGGCTTTGATCCCAAGATCATCTCAGGCTATGATGAAAAGAAGATCGCCGAACTTCTTCTGAACCCCGGTATCATCCGCAACCGGTTAAAGGTGAGAGCTGCTGTAAAAAATGCCAACGCCTTTCTGGCTGTTCAAGCTGAATTTGGCTGCTTTGATCGATATATATGGGGTTTTGTGGGTGGTAAACCCTTGGTCAACCATTGGAATTCAATGGCAGAGGTGCCGGCGACAACTCCTCTCAGCGATGCGGTCAGCAAAGACCTTAAACAACGCGGCTTTACCTTTGTTGGTTCTACGATTTGTTATTCTTTCTTACAAGCCTGCGGTCTGGTTAACGACCATGTGGTGGACTGCTACCGTTGGAAGGAATGCCAGGCATGATGCCTGATATGGATAACATCAAGGGGTGGACGTCCTTGTCCACCCCTTGATGTTTTTTTTTACAGCGATTTTGTGAAAAACGAAATCTATAATGGAAGAAAGATATTAAACGAGCTTCCAACGGCGAGAGTGCTTTCCACGTTGATCGTCCCGCCGTGGGCTACCACCAGCGAGCGGGCAATCGCCAACCCAAGCCCCGATTCCCCAGCCGAGGTGCGGCGGGATTTATCTCCCCGATAGAAACGATCGAAGATGAACGGCAGGTCTTCTTGTGAGATTCCCTCACCGGTGTCCTTAACCTTAAGGAGTACTCCACCGGGAGCGCAGTCGGCGGATACCGTGATTTGACCGCCTTTGGGCGTATGGCGTAAGGCGTTGCTGACCAGATTGTGTAATACCTCAACGATGCGTGACTCGTCCAATAATAGTACAGGCAGATCCGAAGCCGATTCGCACTTCAGGGTTATGCCCTGCCGTTCGGCATTAGCTTGGAAGAACGAACATACGCGTGTCACCAACTCACTTGGATCCATCTCTTCTCTGAACAATGTTAATTCACCGGTATCCGCCAGAGTGATGGTACGCAGATCTTCCACCAATCGTAACAAGTGATCTACCTCTTTACCCATGGCTGCCATGCGTTCAGGGGTTGGTTCCAACGAGCCGTCTTGCATGGTTTCCATGTATCCGCTCAGCACCGTTAGAGGTGTGCGCAGATCGTGGGCGATATCAGCGGTGAGTTGGCGGCGCATATCGGTGGCTTTTGCCAGATCGGTGCTCATCTTGTTGAAAGCGATCGCCAACTGCCCCATCTCATCTTTTGAGCGTACATGAACTTGCTCGCCGAACTGGCCGCCGGCAATCCCGTGGATCGCTTTGGTCAATTCGCGGATCGGGCGGGTTAGTTGGGTGGCCAATAAAATGCCTACCAGCAGGGCAATCACCGCCGCAGCTAGCGCTCCCCACAGCAACACTTTTTGCGATTGGTTTAAAAAGTTCTGCTCTTGGGTTGTATAGGGCGGGTGAGGTTGTTGGTTTTGTTGAGGTTTGATCACCACCCCAACCACCTCTCCATTTACGATAATATCGATACCGGAGTTAATGATTTGACCGTCGACCCGGGTACCGGGTGGGTTTTGCCCGGCGCTGATCAACACAAACCCATCCGTAGTGGCCAGTCCAAATGGCATCGGACCCTGGATTACGGAATCCATGTGCGCCTGGATGCCTTCCCAGGTACCGTGATCGATATAATACTGGGTGACTTCAGCAATAAAATTTTCTTGTTCCCGGTTGTTGACCATCCGGTCAAATTCACGCGTGGTTGTCCACGCGCCAAAAACGGCTGCCAGTGCAGCTCCGATAATGCTTACCAGGAAAAAGGCTAAAACGAGTTTAAAAACAATGGATTTGTTCATTCAAGGTCATCCCGGATTGGTGTTGAAGCGGTAACCAACGCCAAAAACCGTCTCGATGTAATAGGGCGCCCCCTCGGCTTCCAATTTTGCCCGCAAGTTTCGGATGTGCACATCAATACTGCGTTCAGAACCCTCAAAGGGAACGCCATCCAGGTGGTCAAGCAGATCCATACGGGTGAACACGCGTCCCGGCTGCGACATAAAGGCTGATAATAGGCTGAACTCGGAAGGGGTCAGATTGACGGATTTCTCTTTTACCGCCACCTGCCGGCATTCTTCATCTAAAGTGATATCCCCCGCACGTAATATAACCGGGTGGGCGGTAGATTGTCCGCTGCGGCGCAGAAGCACGCGGATCCGCGCCAATAGTTCACGCATCCCAAAGGGTTTTGTTAGGTAATCATCCGCCCCCAGTTCTAGCCCCACCACCTTATCCGATTCCTCGATCCGGGCAGTCAGCAGGATGATCGGGGTTTCACGATCTTTTCGATAGATACGAATGAACTCATATCCATCCATGCCCGGCATCATAATATCCAATAAGATCACATCCGGTTTTTCACGCTGTGCTGTATCCAGCCCGGTTTTCCCGTCATCAGCAGTGACCACATGGAACCCTTGGGCGGTAAGGTAATCTTTTACCATTGCACGGACACTGTCCGAATCATCGATCACCAGGATGGTTTTTGTTGACATAGAATCCTCACGTGCGAAAAACGACTCTTTTACTCATTAAAAAGTTCCAACCTAATGAAGCGGCAGTAGCTAATAAGAAGGAAACCACCTCAATCAAATGGAGAGAGTTCATCCCAATTGCCATGACGGAGGAGTTGATACCGACTCCGATTAAATTCACCAACACAAAAAGAGCAAAATTTTTCCAGCTATTTTGTTTTGACCTAAAGGTCCATAGACGGTTCCAAAAAAAGCTGTTAAGCACGCCGCAGCTGTAAGAAATGGCTTTTGCTAAAACCGGCAGGTCAATCATTCCTGCCCAGCGTGTGAGGGCGAAATACACTCCGGCATCGACCAAGGTGTTTATTACACCAACCATACCGAACTTAACCGCTTGTCGTAGCCATGTAGATTGTGTCAGCCGTTGAAAAATGGTCGGTTCCATTTTCTTATCCTGCGCAATCATAAAGGTCACTCCCTGTATTTCTTCCTTGTGTTGGACCCGTTTGGGTTGCGGAATTGCTGCTAGTCCATAGTGAGGGATCGACCGGGCTGCAATTCTGGGTGACCCAATTGGTGATTGCCTGGTTTTGATATGACCTTATCCCTAGAATATAACGGATTTCTCCACTTTCTACCATTGCTTGGAGGGTATCAACTGTAACCACCGGATCGCTGCCGGTAAAACCGCCCATCGGCAGTACGTCCCGGCCGGTCGCCAGGATCAACGGGGCGGAGGTATTGGCG
>DATMYN010000043.1:0-3060 GCA_035560875.1 Longilinea sp.
AACCACCTGCGCACGGGGTACGCGTGCCTGTTCTGGACTTGGGAGCATTTTCGTTAAGAGGACTTTCCAACGGGTTTGCCAGACTTCTATCCGGAAGGCATGTGCAGTTTGGCAACCGGTCTCAGCCAGCCGGGCTCGTAAAGAGGCATCATTAACAAGGTCTGCAATGGCCTGGGAAATGGCAACTCCATCCGGCTTTACCAACATTCCATTATGCCCGGGGATGATCAGATCGGGTAAACCGCCAACTGTCGTGGCAATGACCGTATTTTTGCAAGCCAGCGCTTCCAAGCAAGACAATGATGTCCCCTCACTATATAAGGTTGGGATGACGGTAATATCCGCTTCTTGATAGACTTTCGGCATCTCATGCGGGGGATAATTGAACCACTTCACCTTCCCCGGATACACTTTTTCAAGATGCTTGACTTCCACCTCTTCAGCCAGATCTGCCTTTCCTACAAAGTGGAATACCAGGTTGGGACATCGCTTGAGTAAATGGGGGATTTGCTTCGCCAGCAGCCAAAAACCACGCGCCTCATACAACCGGCGTGGGTACAACACAACAAGTTCTTTTGTTGGCACTTTGCCTGCTGCCGGGGAAAATTGCGAAAGGTCAACGAAATTCGGGATATAGTTCCATTTGGTCGATAAAGGATAATCCTGACTGCGCGTCCAATTGATCGTGTTCGTATCGACAGACACAAGCCAGGTAAGGTTCTTCATCGCCCGGAGAATATCGCTGATAATATTATCCAGAATATCTTTGGCTGGAGGCGTCTGATAGGAATCCCAAAAGACACCATGGCTGATGCCAATGGCGTTTTTACGGCAGTTTGGCTGCGCCAGCGCGAAGGGGGAATAGATGGTTAATCCGGCTGGTTTAACCCACTCGTGGAAACGTTTATTCAATAAGGCATAACTCACCCCACCCGTATCGATACCGACCACTTTGAGATCATGGTAAAACCTGACCCAGCTTGAATTGGCACATTGGAACACCACCAATTCGTATCCTAGCCCCTGGAAGAGGTGATGCAGTTCCACCAGGTACCGCTCAGCACCCCCATAATACATATTATTCCCATTCAGATCGAAAAAGGTCGGAGCAAGCAGGTGAACCACAAAATCTTCACCAAGGGTTTTTTCATTTATCCGCGTCGTACGCAAAAAGGTTTGTTTTATCGCATCTTCATCAATAAAAACCGGCTGCTGCTGAATGACCGGCCCAAATTTATTCTGGAAATCGGCTTTGATGGCACGCACTGTATCTTTCCCCCCCGATTTCACCAATATGTTGCCATATTTCATTACATACTTGGGAATCTTTATACACAAGACGGTGAAAAAACGAACCACACCATTTCGAAGCCCTTTAAGGGATTGGATCAAGCCGGAAGGCAGATGCCTGCGAGCAAAATCCTTGAGACGTTGTGAGATTGTTGGAGGTGGCGGATTCGACATGGGATTAGAATTGTTCCAATATTTCTAAGAAGTGGAAGACTTCCCACTCCTTTTTCCAACGATTTTTCGGATCAACTGCCGGAATCCATACCGATCCCAGAATACCAATCCGCGGAATATCTTATCGATCAGTCTCAGGGGTGCTGCCTCTTTATGGAGGAACTGCCTTCGATCGACTTCCTCTCGGTACCATTTCAGATCTTTGGACAGGTCGTTATAAGACGAAACCAAGAGCTGATGGTCAGCAAATGCCTTATCCAAGGTTTCTTTCAGCGAACTGATTTCTTTTATTCGCGAATCGATCGTCTGCTTTAATGTTGCGGTTTCTTCTCTCAGCCGGCTGCCTTCAACCGATTTTTGATCCACAACCGTCTTCAGGCCGGATATTTCCTTGGCTAGGACGCCGATATCGAACTCTTTTTGATCGACCGCCGCTTTTAGGTGATAGATCTCATCTTTATCCGCATTGATCTCGGCTAGTTGTTTCTCTGCAAGGTGGGTTAAGGAATCGATATCCTTTTGAAATTGATTGTTTTTCCGAGTAATTTCATCTCTTAATGATCCCACAAGCACCCATAAAGCATCATTCTGCTCAATGAGTTGTATGGCGGCTGCGTTAAGCCATTCACCTGCCGGTGCATGCCGCATGTACGCATCCGGGTGGTCAAGAAGGGAATACGCCAGCTCATTATTCACTTTAGCCAGTTGCAATAACCGACCTTTTTCTACACTCAATTCTTTCCTGATCACCGACCGGTGCGAATAAACATTTTCCAGTAAGTTTTCCAGCTTCGCACTGGTCAAAATATCGAGAGCAACCCCATAAGCCGATAATTTTGAATCTTGTAATGCTTGCGTAACCTTGGGATCATATTCAAGGGCCACAAACGGTACTTCATTCTTGATGGAGAAAATAATGGAATGTAAGCGCATACCCAAGACAAGATCGCAGGTTCCGATCAGACCGCTCTTTTCTTGGGCAGATAATTTTTCCGGCAGGATCACGGCCGATTTCTTGTTGCGCATTTTGTTGACAAAACGATGCATGAATTTGGTGTCCGAGGTCTCGGCTGTGGTGGCATGGAATGGGATGAACACCAGCGTGGCATGGTATTTATCAACGAAATTATCCAATGCCTCCCGCACTATATCCACCCAATCGACAGGGGAGTTTGCCAGATCCCATTCCCGTAATGCAACCCCCACCAAGGGATGCGCATCCTTCAGCTTGAATTTCACCTGTAATTCTTCCACCGCAGAGGCTGGTATCTCGGGTAGCAGATAAGCCGGATCGGTTGTGACCCTGATCTTTTCCGCGGCTAATCCCAATGCCGTGATCAACGCCTTTGACCCGCTGTCACGCACCGCAATCACATCCGCACAATCAAACGCAATGCGGGTCATCTCTTTACCGTCAGCGGTCAATAAGGGACCTGCCCCGGCTGCATAGATCATGACAGGCTTATTCAACAAGCGTGCAATGATGGTTGATCCGCTATATAAAGGGATGCCTCCCTGTTCACGCGTCAGGAGCTTGTTTTTATCGACCCCGTAATAATCGTAGAAGATCCCGCCCCCGCCTAAAATGAACAGGGA
>DATMYN010000044.1:0-8757 GCA_035560875.1 Longilinea sp.
TCCTCCTTTTCCTTGCGTATATGAGGTAGATAGGAATTAAGGAGAAATTACCATGACTGAAACAAAACGACTTTACCGGTCTCGCAATGAGCGTATGTTGGGCGGCGTTTGCGGTGGATTGGCCGAATATTTAGCCATCGATCCAACCATTGTACGTCTGCTTTTTGTGCTGCTTGTCTTCCCGCTCACCTTCGGCACGATCATTATTGTTTATTTGATCCTCTTGATCGTTGTGCCGGAAGAACCCGAACTGCCCAGCAATAACCCGCCCAGCAATATTACCCCCAGTATCTAAACACCCCTGTGCAGGGGAAAACAATCAGGGCTTACCAGCCTCTTCGGAGATGGTAAGCCCTGTTAATTTCTTGTTCAAAGGTTGATCTCTGAGCTTGTCGAAGAGATCTACCTATTTAAAGGAAGCCTGGTTTAATCCCAGCATTCACAAATTCGCCGGTAGGTATCTGCCAGATCTTCCGGGATCACGCGTACATCCCCAACCGTGGACATGAAGTTCGTATCACCCGCCCAGCGCGGCACGATGTGAAAATGCACATGATCGGCAATCCCCGCCCCGGCCACATTCCCTAAATTAGCGCCCACATTGAATCCGCCCGGTTTGTAAACTTTTCGAAGTACGGTCGTGGCTTGGGCTAACAACTCCATCATTTCGGCGCGGGTTCCGGCCGGCAGGTCCTCATACGTAGAGCGGTGCTCGAAGGGCACAACCATCACATGCCCGCTGGTATACGGGTAACGGTTGAGGATCACAAAAGCCAATTGGCCGCGATGGACGATAAGATTCTCCATCCCATCCGCCAATTTTGCGGCTTCACAGAATACACACCCCGAAATGGGGTTACCGTTTTGAATATATTGCATACGCCAGGGTGACCAGAGTTGTTCCATAGTGGATGACAGTATTTTACTCCCTTTGAGAGCAAGCGTCTATCCAGCTTGACCTGACCTATCCTTTTAGATATAATCAGCTATTCGTGGTTGTCTTATCATTTTGTTCGAGCTCCTTTCAGATTTATCTTCATTCAAGAAAATAAGGATCATTTATTTATGTCCAAGCATTTAATCATTTATAACCCTATTGCAGGTAAGGGACACGCTGCCAAGGTAGCTCCATTAATAGAAACGCGGCTAAAAGAATTGGGTGTCGAATATACACTCGTTCTCACCGAGAAGGTTGGTCACGGCATCGAACTGGCCCGCAATGCCGCCTTGATGGGCTTTGATGTGGTGGTGGCAGCCGGGGGGGACGGTACCACCAATGAGGTCATCAACGGCTTGATGGAAGCCAAAGATAAGGGTCACAAACCCCCAACCATGGCTGTGCTGCCGGTGGGACGCGGCAATGATTTCGCCTTTAGCATGGGCATCCCCACAACTTGGGAAGCAGCTTGCCAGGTATTGGCTGATGCCAATTCGATGCCTTTGGATATCGGCATCTCGCGCGGCGAGTATTACCCCGACGGGCGTTACTTCGGTAACGGCGTGGGGGTTGGGTTTGATGCTGTGGTGGGCTTTGTAGCTGCCAAGAGCAAACTCACCGGAATGCTCTCCTACCTTGTGGCTGCCCTTAAGACCATGTATATCTATTTCAAAGCCCCCATGGTTGAGATCACCCTGGATACCGAAACGATTACGGTTTCAGCTCTTATGGTATCCATTATGAATGGCCGGCGCATGGGCGGCAGCTTTATGATGGCTCCTGATAGTGTAATGGGGGATGGTTTGTTGGATCTATGCATTGTTTCCGAGGTTTCGCGCGGAAAACTGCTTCCCTTGATCGGCAAATTTATGAAGGGTTCTCAAGCTGATGATCCGGCTGTGAGAATGGTGCGCTCGTCGCACGTAACCGTTACCGCAGTAAAGGGAACATTGCCAGCTCATGGTGATGGCGAAACCTTGTGCGAGGAAGGACACCAATTACGGATAGAGCTTTTACCCCAACAATTGCAATTAATAACCCTGAAAAAATGACCCCAGACCCCCTGTTCCGGATCGTGAACAGGGTGCTGCGTTTCATTATTAATCGGTTAGTGCGCGTTGACGTGGCTCAGTTGAAAAAGATCCCCTCTGAGGGGGCTTTCATCGCGGCCGGGAACCACGTCAATTTTCTGGATGCGCCTATCATCGCCACCCACATGGACCACCGTAGTTTCACGGCTTTGGCCAAGGTGGAGACCTGGAAAAATCCATTTATTGGTTACCTCTTCAACAAATGGGGAGCCATCCCCATCCGCAGAGGTGAGGTGGATTGGACTGCCATGCAGGCATGTGAACAAGCCTTGAAAAACGGCACCCTGTTGGCCATTGCCCCTGAAGGCACCCGCAGCGGAGACGGTAAATTAGGCCGCGGTATGCCCGGCATCGTTCTGCTGGCTAGCCGGTCAAAAGTACCGCTGATCCCGGTCGTCTATTTCGGTCATGAAAACTATAAGGATGATTGGAAACATTTCCGCCGTCCTCACTTTCATGTCGTCGTAGGCGAACCCTTCCGCCTCAATCTGGAAGGGGTTGCTCTATCTCGCGATGTCAGAGAACAGGTAGCGGATGAGATCATGTGGCAGTTATCGGCTTTGTTACCAGAACAATATCGCGGGTATTATTCCGATCTGTCTAAAGCCACTGAAAAATATTTGGTTTTTGAAAAAGGAAGTTCAAGTAATCTAAAGGCTGCCGGGCAAATTGCCTGAGTGCAGGTGAGGATAAACGGGTGGAGGATCTGCCGCTTTTCTTGATCCCGCAGGCTGCTTTATCGGTAAGTGATCTCAACCGTTACTTGCGCGAGATCATTGAAAGTGATGAGGTGCTGCGAGATGTGTGGGTGCAAGGGGAGATCTCTAACCTATCCACCCCCGGTTCGGGACATATTTACTTTACCTTAAAAGACAGCGCAGCCTCGCTGCGCTGTGTTATTTGGAAGACCAATGCCTTCCGCTTACGCCAATCCCTGGCAAACGGCCAATTGGTAGAAGCCCACGGCTATATCAGCATCTATGAAGCCGGCGGGCAGTACCAACTATATATCGATTCCCTGCGCTTGGCCGGGGAGGGGGCATTATTTCAGGAATTCGTTCGATTAAAGAACAAACTGGAAGCTGAAGGGTTATTTGATCCGCAGCGGAAGAGACCAATACCTCCTTTCCCTCAACGCATAGGGGTGGTTACCTCCCCAACCGGAGCAGCTTTACAGGATATTCTTAATACCCTGAAACGGCGTTTCCCGTTAGCTGAAGTATTGATCGCCCCCGCTTCTGTGCAAGGGGAGGCGGCTCCCAGAGAGATCATAGCCGGACTGAAGAACCTATGGACGCATACTGTAGATCTGATCTTAGTAGCCCGCGGCGGCGGTTCGCTGGAAGATCTGTGGGCATTTAATGACGAAGGTGTGGTACGAGCCGTGGCGGGGTCACCTGTACCGGTCATCAGCGGGGTGGGGCATGAAACCGATTTTACCCTGACCGATTTTGCTGCCGATGTGCGTGCCCCAACCCCAACTGGGGCAGCCATGTTAGCCACACCCGATATCACGGAATTAGCCGATACGCTACGGCAGTATGCGGACCGTTTGAACTCGGCCATTCTTACAAACCTGATAGGCATGAAACGAGATTTAAATGAGGTGTATACTCGATTAGAGCACAATTCACCCATAAATCAGGTTTGCAGCCAACAGCAGACGGTGGATTTTTTGCAGGAGCGGCTCAGGCAGGCTCAACGCACGCAGATCATTCGCCAGGTAGGTTGGTTGGGGACATTACGGGCACGGTTGACCGCTTTAGACCCCATGGCGGTGTTGGGCAGAGGCTATGCGGTGGTACGTACGCAGGATAACCGCCTGATAAGCCGCATCGCACAAGTCGCGGTTGACCAGGCGGTCAACATCCGCTTGAGTGATGGGTCGGTAACCGCAAAGGTCAACTCGATCCGGCCGGATGAACCAACGCTCCGGCAAGGAGGTTTGGATGAGTAAGAAAAAGGATCAAGAAATCGACAACTTGCTCTACGAGCAGTGCCTTGAAGAATTAGAGCAGGTTGTTACGACCTTGGAAAACAGCCAGCCTTCCCTTGAAGAAGCAATGGCGTTGTTTGAACGTGGGCAGGCTCTTGCGAAAAGAGCGTCATCTTTATTGGAACAAGCTGAACTGCGTGTTCAGGTCATTACTGGTCAAGGTGAATTAACCCCAACTAATGAGGAATAATGTCCGAAATACTCAGCATCCCCATTCTCGTCACTGCTTTCGGCGCTATGCTCATAGCCGGTTTACTTAAAGTTCCCATCCAATATTTCATCAAGAAAAAACTGGATTGGTCGTTGATCTTTGATACCGGCGGTATGCCCAGTTCCCATTCTGCTTTGATCACGGGCGCAGCCTTATCCATCGGTCTTTTTGTCGGCTTCGATACGCCCATTTTTGCCTTGGCGGTAGCCTTAGCTACGATCGTAACCTATGATGCGGCCGGAGTCCGCCGCCAGGCCGGCATCCATGCCCAGCGCATCAACATGATCCTGGCGGAAGTCTTTTCCGGGCACCCCATATCGGAAACACAATTAAAGGAAGTCTTGGGTCATACGCCTTTTGAGGTGATGGCCGGTGTGTTTACCGGTTTGGCAACCGCTCTCATTGTTTGGCTGATCTGGCCGAAATAACGCTTATAATCTGCGCGCTTCAACCCCGCGGCTAGCCCGGCATAAGTAGATATCTGATTTGATCCCCGTAGCTTGTGTATATTTATCCCCCAACGCATGAATGAATGCATTGGCTTGATCTGTTTTAACCAGGTTGACCGTACATCCGCCAAAACCGGCTCCGGTGAGGCGTGCCCCGTAACATCCGGGCAATGCCTGTGCAATCTCGGCTAAGATATCCAATTCGGGTGTGCTGACTTCGTACAGATCCCGCAATGAATGATGGCATTCGTTCATTAGTTGTCCAAAAGCAGTTGCATCGCCGTTGTTCAATGCTTCCAGGGCAGGGTCCATGCGCGCACATTCTTCCACCACATGGCGGGCACGTTTTTCTTCGCGTACTGAAAGCAACCCGGCATGCTGATCGAATTGCGCCGGAGAAACATCCCTAAGGTAATGGATACCCGGTAAGGCAATTTTCAACTTTGCCACCGCCTCTTCACAATCGGCGCGGCGTTCGTTATAGGCTGAATTTGCCAGACTGTGGGGTATGTTGGAATTCGCAATGATCAAGACCGTACCGGGGGGCAGCGGGGCGGGATGCCATTCCAGGTTGCGGGTATCAAAGAACAAAGCATGTCCTTCAACCCCGTTGGCACTGGCAAATTGATCCATAAGACCGCAGTTGACGCCCACGTATTGGTTTTCGGCTTCCTGGCAATATTTAGCCAGGGTTAACCGGTCGGTTTCCCACCCACCCATTATTTGCCATAAAGCGGCAAATGCTACTTCAACGGCAGCCGAACTGCTTAAGCCCGCTCCCATTGGAATATCGGATGTGAACGAAACATGTGTGCCTTTTACTTTGTAATTATGATTATTCAAAACCCAGGCAACGCCGGCCGGGTAAAGAGCCCAAGATGGCAGCGGAGCCCCGTTTGAATCGATTTTTTCGTCCAATTGGTTTAGGGAGAACGCCACCGATTGGCTTAGGTCCACGGCTTGCAGGCTGACCCAATTACCCGGCTGCGGGTGGGCTGTAAGGCTGACGCGCCGGTCAATTGCTACCGGCAGTACTACCCCCCCGTTATAGTCCACATGCTCACCCAATAAATTAACCCGGCCGGGGGCGGTAACAAATATCTTTGAGGTTGTCTCAGTCGCACTCATTTGTTTCCTTTTCCTTGCTCTGGGTATCAGACCAGGTTTGCGCCAGGACTGATTTTTGTTGGTGGGTTAATTTCTTTATTCGGCGCTCGCGGCGAATAGCGGTAGAGCGGTCTTCTTGCGGTTCGATGAACACCAAATGAACGGGACGGTGCATGCGGGTATAGGCTGCGCCTTTACCGGCATTATGCTGTTTTTCACGCCGGATGGGGTCGGTCGTCCAACCGGTGTAAAAACTGCCGTCCGAACATTCAAGGATATAGCAAAAAACTTCGGACATGGTCCACTATTTTTTTGTAGTCGGTTTTGGTGTCCGCAGCAGCAAACGCTTGAAGATCGCGGCTGCGCTGAGCTTTGGCTGGGAGGCATTCAGGTCCCATAATCCGGTGGCACGCCGGGCAACCCATTCTTTGCGGGCTTTGGCTGTGTCTTGCCAGTAGGTTTCTATGCTTTCTCTTTTGCCATGCACGAGTTGCTGGCGCAGGGCTTGGCTCTCTGCCTCCAGGGTTTCCAGTATTCGGATGACATTTTCACGGTTTTCCCAAACCGCCGCTCCGAAAAGTTCACGTTCTTCCGGGGCTTCTAATAACTGGGTAGCAAGATAAAAAGCCTCCCCGGCTGCTTTACCACCTTCCCGCCAACCGGATTGGGAGGTGAGCATATGCGCCAGCAGGACTGCATTCAGCCGCGGAAGCTGTTCCACCCCGGCAGCGATTCCATCCATCTCATCCGCATCGGCCAGCACGGAAGTAACCCCGATCAACGCAGCCAAATCTTCGGCAGCTTGGATGGCCTCGCCGGATGTACCGGGCAGGCTGGTGATAAAAGCTTGGGCGCCGCGCAACAGGCTGCTGCCGCCCTTGGGATCGCTTTCCGGGGCAAAGAAATTGACAGCCAAACTCATCTTCACACAAGGGTTTTCCGGTTTGAGGATCTCTTTGGCTTTGTTTAAGACCGGTTTGTGGATATTGGATGTATCGATGACCAAAACCCCCTGTTTTAAGTACGGGGCGGCCGCTTGCATGGTCTCGTAAACCTCATCAAAGGGGACCGCTAACAAAAGGATATCAGCATCCGCAACTGCTGACTGCAATTGGAGGGCGATGCTGTCAAAGACATTTAGTTTGCTCACTTCACCCATGTGTTGCGGGCTGCGGTCCAAGCCGATCCTTTTCCAGTTAGCTTTATGCGGTTCCAATGCCCGGCACACAGCCAGACCAATCTGGTCCAACCCGATGATTGTGATTTGTTTGGTCATAATGGTATCCCTAATAACAGTGAGAATAAAGAATTCATTGGGCCATTCATGATCGAGCCGAGGATATTGATCCCTATACGGGGACCAATGATCGCTACAACGATCAAGATAGCCGGACCGATATTGCTGTAACGCAGCATGAAATCACCGATGGCAGGCGGTAGTAAATAAATGGCGATCTTTTCACCATCCAAAGGCGCCAAGGGGATCAGGTTGAAAAGAGCCAAGGCTAAATTGATCCAGATGAATTCAGCCAGAAAATATCCCAGACTGGGTAGGAGTCCGCTGGTTTCAGTGTAATAAATCCAGTGGAACCGTAAAGGCACGGCGGCCAACGCCGCTAAGAGGAAATTGGATAACGGCCCGGCTAAGGATACCCACATCACCCCGGCGGGTGTGCGCCGCTGCAGGGATTGGGGGTTGATCGGTACGGGGCGGGCATATCCGAACCCGGCGAAGATCAACATGAGGCTACCGATGAGGTCGAGGTGTTTAAGGGGGTTCAAGGTCAACCGGCCGTATTGGCGGGCAGTATCATCGCCTAAAAGGGTTGCCGTCCAGGCATGC
This sequence comes from Longilinea sp., assembly GCA_035560875.1. Taxonomy (GTDB): domain Bacteria; phylum Chloroflexota; class Anaerolineae; order Anaerolineales; family Anaerolineaceae; genus DATMYN01. The sequence goes on from DATMYN010000044.1 coordinate 7,635, forward strand.
GAGAATTCATGCACTGTCAGCGCAATGATCAGGGTTAACAACCGGCTGATGAGGACTTGCGGTTCCAGGTTCAGCATAATGTCTTGTGAATACCAGACCCATCGTGTCTTTAGACTTTGATAACAGCGGAGTAAATTATAACATGGGATATAATCAGGCCATGCTTCCCGATCTTGAACTCGGTGCGACCGTTAGGCTGCGTAAGGCTCACCCTTGTGGCGGATATGAATGGAAGGTGGTGCGCCTGGGTGCCGATATCGGGCTGGAATGCCTTACCTGCCAGCACCGGGTTATGCTCACCCGGCGTGAGTTGACCCGCCGCATGAAACAGATCGTAACAACCACGGAGAAAAATGACCGGTCTGCATCCTGAACTTCCGCATATCCTCCTCTTATTCTCTGATACCGGGGGAGGTCACCGCAGCGCCGCCCAAGCCATCATCGAAGCCTTAAATAAAGAATTTCCCGACCAATTCACCGTTGAAATGGTCGATATCTTCCGCTTTTATACCCCCTTGCCGCTTAATAAAGCCCCTGAGATCTATCCGTACCTGACCCGCTTCCCGGATATGTGGGGGTTCAATTACCACATCAGTGATGGGAAACGGCGGGTAAGGACCGCTTCCAATTTCATGCTGCCTTACTTGTACCGGGATCTGCGCCGTTTGCTGCGTGAACACCCGGCCGATCTGATCGTTTCCCTGCATTGGTTTGCGATCGCCCCCGTGTTGAATGTGATGTGGCGTACCCGTACTCCCCTCATCCCGGTTGTACTTGACCTGGTTTCTACCCATGCCGCCTGGTTCGATCCACGCGCCACCCATACCATCGTCCCAACCCAGGTGGCTTTCCAAAAGGGCATGGAGATGGGGGTGGACTTTGATAAGATGACCGTGATCGGTCTGCCGGTGGCAGAACGGTTTTGTAAGCCGGAAGGCGATAAGACGGCTTTACGCCAACAATTAGGATGGAGCACGGACAGATCGGTGATCTTGCTGGTGGGCGGTGGCGAGGGTATGGGACCCTTGGAAGACGTTGCCCACGAAATTTACCAAGCCAATTTACCGGTTTTGCTGGCCATCGTAACCGGGCGTAACCGGTCTCTAAAGGAAAGGCTTGAAAA
>DATMYN010000045.1:0-5219 GCA_035560875.1 Longilinea sp.
ACATATAGGAATAAATATGACCCTTGAATTCGCCATCCTTGGATTTCTCAACTACTCACCCCTCTCGGGTTACGACCTGAAGAAGATCTTCGATAATTCCGTGCGCCACTTTTGGCAGGCGGATCAAAGCCAGATCTACCGGACATTGGCAAAGCTGTCTGAACAGGGCATGGTAACTGTGGAAAAAGTGGAGCAAGCCACCCGTCCAGACCGCAAGGTTTACTCGATCACGGATAGCGGACGGCAGGAGTTCCGCCGTTGGCTCACCATTCCCGTGGCGGGCGATTCGCCCCGCAGTACCCCCCTGGTGCAGGTCTTTTTCTCCGGACAGTTGAGCGATGAAGAGGTATTAACCTTCTTTGAAGGCGGGCGGGCTCAAATACAGGCCTTGTTGGATGTGTATACCCAGGTACCGCCCAACGTGGAATTCTACCGCCAGCGCATCAACAACCGGCGCGAAGAATTCTTCTGGTTCCTGACCCTGGAAAATGGGATCATGACCATGCAGGCCACCCTGGATTGGATGGACAGCGTGATCGAACGAATAAAAAATAAAGACTACACCAACCGGCTTTTTGGGGAGGGTAAAAAATGAAAGTAACTCTGTTGAACGGCAACCCGGATAGATCCAACACCGGGTTTGACCGCTACTTGACAACCCTGGCAGACCAGCTTGAACAAAAAGGTCATACAACCGATGTGATCGCCCTGCGGGACCTCAAGATCCATTACTGCACCGGATGTTTTGGCTGCTGGCTGAAAACCCCGGGCGAATGCTTGCTCAAAGACGAGGGTGAGATCGTGCTTCGGTCTGTGATCAACAGCGATGTTACCGTGTGGACATCCCCGGTGGTTATGGGTTTCGTCAGCGGTTTGCTCAAAAAGACCACCGACCGTTTCTTACCGCTCATCCATCCTTATATGCGCTTTGTGCAAGAAGAGATCCACCACCGTAAACGCTACGACCGTTACCCCAAGCTGGCTTTACTGCTGCAAGAAAGCCCGCACAACGACGCCCGGGATGTGGAGATCATCTCCGATATTTACAGCCGTACGGCACTGAATTTTATGTCCAGTCTGTGTTTCACCCGCACCATGGCTGCACCGGTAGAGGAGGTGTGCAATGAAATTAGTGTTCTTTAACGGCTCGCCGAAAGGGCCACGAGCACACACATTGAAAATGACGAATTACCTGATGAACGCCTTCATGGAAACCCCGGGTAATACGGTCGAGGTTCACAATATATTCAAGATCAATGACCAGGAGACATACCGCAAGGCTTTTCTGGGTGCCGATATTGTCGGGCTGGGTTTCCCGCTGTATACCGATTCCATGCCCGGACAGGTGATGACCTTTATCGAAGAGACTCTCCAGCCGATGGTCGGGCGCCCGAAGAACCCGGCGATCTTTTTCCTGGTGCAGTCAGGTTTCCCCGAAGCCCTTCACGGCCGGCACGTAGAGATCTACCTGGAAAAGCTGGCAGCACGCATGGGCTGCCGCTACCTCGGCAGCATCATCCGCGGGGGAGCAGCCGGGTATTCAAATAACCCTCCCTCGACCACAAAGGGCATTTCGGGATACATGTACCAATTAGGATTGGACCTCGGAAAGACGGGCGAGTTTGACGCTCAAAAATTGCAAAACCCGACCGGCCCAGAAAAGTTCGGCTTCTTCTTCAGGCTGGTGATGGGTTTGGTAGAAAAAACCGGCGTTTTGTATGCTGAATGGGATCAAGAAATGAAGAAAAATGGCTCCTTTGAACACCGAAATGCTCAACCTTACAAGGAATGATGGTATGAATGCAAAAATCAATAAACGCCAATCTATCCGCCGGGCGCTGATCCTCCTCAGCCTGCTGCTCTTTCCGGTAGTGCTGAACTACCTTTCCCCGTATGTCATTATTGATGGGGCAATGAATGGGGTGATCAACGGCAGCTTCTTGATGTTTGGTCTCCTTTTTATTAGTTCCCTTTTCCTGGGGCGCGCCTGGTGCGGATGGGCTTGCCCGGCTGCCGGCTTAACCGAAGCCTGTATCGCGGTTAATAACAAACCAGCCAAAGCAGGCTGGCGGAACTACATCAAGTGGGGCATTTGGGTGGTTTGGCTCTCTTTGATCGTGTTCATCGCCATTTCCAACGGCGGCTATACGCGGGTGGATCCCTTCTACCTGACCGATCACGGGATTTCGGTCACCGCCTGGCAAAATTACATCATCTATTACGGCGTGATTGGGCTGGCAGTGGTGTTATCCTTCACGGCGGGCAAACGCGCCTTTTGCCATTACGTGTGCTGGATGGCGCCCTTCATGATCCTGGGCCGTAAACTGCGCAACTTGCTGCACACCCCTGCCTTGCACTTGCAGGCTGAAACGCCCGCTTGTAAACAATGCAGCACCTGCGATCGGGCCTGCCCGATGAGCCTGCCGGTAAGCGATATGGTCCAAAAAGGCAAGATGGAAAACAGCGAATGCATTTTGTGCGGTAACTGCGTGGATGGCTGCCCAAGCAAAGTGATCAGCTATACATTCAACTCCAAATAATGGCCTGAATTCCCCGATCAAATAACCTCTTTATGTGGGTGGATCCATATCCACCCACTTTTTTTATGTATTGATTAAGCAGGGGGCTATACCAAATTTAAACCACTCATTGGTTTGATTCCGATAAACTGTAGGCATGTAAAAAACCGGTTTGAACCGGTGAAGCAGGTTCACGAATGTATGCACAACTATGTTGATTACACTGCGGAGAAAAATGATCCAGTTACAGTACCTGACCAAAGAAGAACAGCTCAAGCCAACCCAGCATTATTGGTTGAACTTGATGCATGAAAAAAGCCTGTATGAGGTTACAAAAGCCTTTGATCCGATCTGCCTTGAGGATATGGATTCGGTGGCATTGTTGAACCGGATCGATACCAAATATGTGTTTTCCACCATCCAGTTGATCGAAGTCCTGCACGAGCTCCGATATGATTACCGCATCCTTTCCATCCAAAACCAGCGCGTCCACCACTACCGGACTTTATATTTTGACACTCCCGGTTTTGATCTCTATAAAAATGCGGTAACCGAACGGGCAAATATCTATAAAGTCCGCTCACGGGAATATTTGGATACCCACGAGGCTTTCCTGGAAGTGAAGCACAAGAATCCCAAACGGCGAACAGAAAAATGCCGCATCGGCATCCCGGAGAATTCCCGCTATTTAGCGCCTGATGCCGTTGCTTTCCTGCAGGCTGCTTTGCCTTATTCCAACAATGAGTTGGAGCCAAAGCTTTGGAATTCCTTTAAGCGGATCACACTGGTGAACAAACAAAATTCCGAACGGGTGACCATTGATGTCGATTTAAGCTTTTCAAATGGTCAGAAGGACCTTAACCTTGAAGGCATCACCATCGCTGAAGTAAAGCAGGATCAATATTCAAATGGATCCGCTTTTATCATGGAAATGCGCAAACGCGGTATCCGCCAAACCGGGATGAGCAAGTATTGTTTTGGTGTTTCACAACTATATGCAAATGTTAAATGGAACTCACAAAAAGAGCGCCTTTTAATGATCGAAAAAATTCAACATAAAGGGTTAGAGTATGTCTACGTATCTTGAGTTTATCCTGGGTTTTTTATTCAACCTGTTGTTCGCCTTAGTGGTGGTACGCTTCATCTACTATCCGATGACGCATAATAAACCCTATGTGTTCACCTTCCTGGCGTTCAACACAGTCATCTATTTTGTGCTGAGTTTCATCTACAGCCTGGAGATCAGCGTAGGGGTTGGGTTTGGGTTGTTTGCCATCTTCTCGATCTTGCGCTACCGCACGGACCCAATCCCCATCCGCGAGATGACCTATTTGTTTGTGATCGCCGCTCTGCCGGTGATGAATTCGGCCGGTGTAAAAGCAGGAATTTGGATTGAGCTGCTCATCGCTAACCTAGCCATCGCCTTGATCTTGTTTGTCCTGGAAAAGGAGTGGGGTTTCCACTTTGAAGCCTCAAAACGGATCACCTACGAGCGCATCGACCTGATCAAACCGGAGAATTACCAACTGCTCATCAATGACCTGCAGGAACGGACCGGCTTGACCATTAAAAGCGCAGTGGTCGGCAAGATCAATTTCTTACGGGATACCGCCGAGGTCAAGATCATCTATGAGAACGGGCATGAGAATGCCTGGCTGCATACCATGGAACGCGAAGTGGTATATACCACCACCAGCAGCGATGATGATTGAACGGTTAGGTCAAATATTGTAGGGGTATACCTCTACTCAACCGAGAAGGATAGGTGCTGAACCTATCCTTCTTCATAATACCTACACAATTTCCTAAAGGTTTAGATATCTGTAACGATTATACTTATCTCATGTCACGCACCGTATTGGTTGTTGATGATAAGCAAAGCATCCGCGTCTTGCTATCGGATTTCTTAACCGGGCAGGGTTACACGGTAATCACTGCCTCGGATGGGGTTGAGGCCTGCGAGCTGGTGAAGGAGAACCCGGTCGACATCATCCTGTTGGATATCATGATGCCCAATATGGATGGCTACCAGTTCATTACCCGCCTGCACAAAGAATCAGAGATACCCGTCATCATGATCACCGCCAAACAAGAAGAGGCCGATCTGGTTAGGGCATATGACCTCGGCACGGATGATTTCCTTACCAAACCGTTTTCCATGCGCGAACTGTTGGTGCGTATGAGGGCAGTCTTGCGCCGGTCTGAGCACAAAGACAGCCAGCAGGTCCTGCTGACCACCGGCTGCCTCGTGGTGGACCGCAGCTACCATACGGTCTCGGTAGAAGGGGAGCAGATCGAGCTGACCCCGATTGAATTTGAGATCCTGGAAATATTGATGCTGGCCAACGGCCAGATCGTAAACCGGGCGGATTTCAGCACACGTTTGATCGAAAACGGATATTTAGGCTCCGAAGCGACCCTGAAGATCCATATCCGCAACATCCGCACCAAGATCGAAAAAGACCCCAACGACCCTCAATATATCGAGACGGTTTTTGGGGTTGGGTATCGCATTAAGAAAAATAAATAGCCCAGACCGGTTTTTGGTCATCAATCCCGCCAATTATCCCCCTCCTATACTAAATTTATACCTGTAGCCCACTCAATCTACATACAATAGCCATTATTCGGAATGAATTTGGTTTATGTTCCACACCAGGGACAAGTATGGATAAACGCTCATTACGAATAGTGTGTAAG
>DATMYN010000046.1:0-15539 GCA_035560875.1 Longilinea sp.
GAATTATGGAATGCGATCGATGAAAACAGCAGCCTTTCAGGTTTGTTGATGGCTGAAAGTACTCCATTGATAATAAGCATCAAACCAATCTTGACCAGCCAACGGACCGGTCCCTTTCAAGGCTATTTGATCATGGTCCGTTATCTGGGCGATGAAATTCTGGCTGAATTGCGCGAAACAACCGGAATGGATATGGATTTATTGATCATCGGCTGGAATTCGCCGATGGACATTTCCAATTTCCCCGATTCCAACCCCCTTCCGGATCAACCGGAGATGATCTACCACATTTCCGGGCAAACGATCATCGGTTACACCACTCTCTATGATGTATTAAATCACACGGCTCTTTTCTTGAGGATTGATAATCCCCGTACCGTTTACGGATTAGCACAGCAGACGGTTTTATATCTTCTATTAGCACTCATCCTGACCGGTCTTGTTTATGGAGGTTTCCTCTATTACCTGATGGGTCGTATGGTGCTAACCCCGGTAACCAGTCTTGATAACTCCATCCGCATCATCGCCGATAGCGGTAACCTTACCCGCCGGGTTGAAATCCACGGCAAGGATGAGATCACAGATCTGTCGAGATCCATGAACTCGATGCTTCTCAACCTGCAACATTCTCAAGAAGAGGTAAACCGCCGTTTGGTCCAACTACAAACCGCGGCTGAAGTATCCCGTACCATTTCTTCTGTGTTGGATCCACAGGAATTGCTGCAGCAAGTGGTAGACCTGATCAAAGTTCGTTTCGATCTCTATTATGTCGGTTTGTTCCTGATGGACGACAAGAAAGAAAATGCTATGCTGCAAGCCGGTACAGGCGAACCTGGTCAGATCATGGTTAATCGCGGTCACCATTTGGCAGTCGGTGGAACATCCATGATCGGTTGGTCAACCCGTAACAGACAAGCCAGAATTTCACTGGATACCGATTACGAGGAAACTCGTTTTAGTAACCCGCTGCTGCCATCCACCCGTTCAGAAATGGCTCTACCCATTTTGACCCGTGCAGAGGTTCTGGGAGCCTTGAGTATTCAGTCGGAACAAAGAAACGCTTTCGATGAAAATGACATTTTGGTCCTGCAAAGTATCGCAGACTCATTGGCCGTTGCCCTTGATAACGCCCGTTTGTTCCAACAAGCCCGCCAAAGCTTGGATGAGATCCGTCGGCTGAACCAGGCTTACTTGCATACGGCTTGGGAAGAAGCCATTCAGCAGCATGACCAACTGAAGTTTACCTATGAAAGCACGAACATAGTATCGCCTGCCTCAACGCCCATCTCTCTGCCGATCAGTTTACGCGATCAGATCATCGGGTCGGTTGAATTAGAAACCTCACTAAGCGGGCTTACCGAAGAAGAAAAAGCCTTCATTGAATCTGTGACAATCCAGACCGCCCTGGCACTTGAGAATGCTCGTCTACTAGAACAATCCCAGCGGCGTGCCTCTCAGGAAGAGAAGATCAACCAAATCGTAACCCAGTTCTCTCGAGCTAGTAATGTGGAACAAATTTTGAAATCGACCTTGCAAGAACTTGGACAGCTTCCGAATGTGGCTGAGGTTACCGTTCAACTTTTACACGCTGAGGATCTCGCTGAAAAAGACGACGGAAACGGCCATCATGAAGAATCTGGTGAAAGCAGTGGAGAGTAAAAATGAGACTCACGCCTACCCAAATTAACTTGCGATCCAGTGCTCCTAAATCCACTGAAATGGATCTTCTGACGACGATCCGAACGCGTATTCTGCGCATTCTATTGTATTCATCGACAATTATTGGAAGTTTTCTATTCTTCTTCCAGGCTAGCGTTTCTTTACGAGCTGGTGATGTGGTTCAATTGGTCGTTTACGGGGTAGTCTATGCGTGGGTGCTGTTCATCACATTTGCCACCAAACTATCCTACTCCATCCGTGTTTATAGCTTGTTGTTCATTATTTATATCCTCGCCTTATTTACCCTTCTTCAATCCGGCTTAACCGGTACTGGTCTGGTTTACTTTATTTCCTTCAATATTCTCATGTTCGCTTTTACCTCCCGTCAATCAGGCACGGTCGGGATTTTTCTCAGTGCGTTTACTGTGGCAGCTGTCGCCTTCTTGATGTTGAACCATATCGTTGCTACACCTTCCCTCGTCAACCAATCAAGCAGTTCCTCGGTGACAAATTGGTTATTGGATGGGTTTACTTACCTGATGCTCACCTTGGCATCCACATCGGCGGTATCTGTCCTCCTGTTTGGGTTGCAAGGTACGGTAAAACAACAGGAAAAGCTGGCTAACGACTTAAAAATTGGTCAAGCAGAACTTGAGGAACGTATTCTTGAACGTACCAACGAACTTGAGCATCGGGCAACCCTCCTTGAAATTGCCACGAATGTATCCCGCGCTATCGCCCAGTTAAAAGAACCTCAAATCCTATTACAGACCACGGTCGATCTGCTGCGGACAGAATTCAATTTTTACTATGCAGCTGTATTCCTTCTGGACGAAAAAATGGAATATGCAGTCCTTAAAGCCGGTACGGGTGACCAAGGTCAAGCCATGATCGCCAAGAACCATCGCCTGCGCTCCGGTGAAGAAGGTATTGTGGGTTATGTGGTATCTCGGGGTGAACCTCGGATCGCGCTGGATGTTGGTAAAGACGCCGTTCACTTCAAGAATCCCTACCTGCCTGATACTCGTTCTGAAATGGCTTTGCCCATCATCGTGCAGGGTAAGGTACTTGGCGCCTTGGACGTTCAAAGTATTCAGGAAGCCGCCTTTAAAGAGGAGGATATCCGCATCCTGCAAACAGTGGCCGATCAGGTAGGTTCAATGCTCACACTCAACCAACGCATTTCGCAGTTGGATTACAGAATTAATGAGCTTGAAGCGGGTATTCAACGCACCACCGGTGAAAACTGGGGGGTTTTCTTGGCAAGCCAAGAAAAATCCCTGCAATACACCATTAAAGATGGAACGATTAAGAATGAAAGTAAAATGAACCCGGAAATGGAAAAAGCTTTCCGCACCGGGAGTACCGTGGTTACCCAATCAGCGAATATTGAACGCCAAAAAACCATGGTTGCGGTTCCCATTAAATTGAGAGATCAGACCCTTGGTGTCGTAAATATTGCTCTGAATACGAAGCTCCCCTCGAATGAATTAGTGGAACTGGTTGAAGCCACTAGCTCCCGTATGGCTTTGGCTCTTGAAAATGCTCGTTTGTTGGAACAAATTCAAAACCGTGCGGAACAAACTCAAATGGTCAGTGAGATTACAGCCCGTGTTCGCGCTACCTCTGAAATTGATGAAATTCTACGCACCACTGCGCTAGAAATTGGGAAAAACTTGGGCATTTCAGAAGTCCGTATTCAACTAACTCCAGAAGATCAGGCATGAGGACCAGGAGATAACGGCTATGGCAAAAACAAAAAAAATACCTTCACCTGGACTGCCTTCGACATTATTAAGGGGTGCCAAACCCAATAGTAATCTGTTCGTCAGCTTTTCCGCATTCGTCATTGGCGGTATTGGTATTGCCGCTTTGATATTGGGCTTTTTTGACCATTCCTGGCAGTTCTTTGTGGCTGCCGGTTTCTTATCCACTAGCGCAGTTATTATCAACATCCTTCGTCACGAAGTGCTGCCAACCCGTGAAGAATTAACGATCTTTTTGGTTTCGTTGATCATCCAAATTAACCTGGGTATGCTGGGCTTCTTGTTTGTAGATATCGGAATACCCCTTGGTATCTACGCCCTGTTGTTATCCATCACGGTCACAACTGCATTTCTTCATGGTCGTCTTGCCAATGTTGAGATCACCTCAGGTTTGGTGTTTGGTGTTGGTATTGCAATGCTTGGTTTGGTGGGTTTATCCCTCAAACTTGAGGTTCCCTACATCCAAACCATCACCCACGTAACAGTTATTGTCTTAGGTGTTTTACTTGCGGCATTGGTTTTGCGGGGTGTCATTACCTTAAACCTCCGTATCCGTTTCACCATCCTTTTCCTTGCCATTGCTCTAACCCCGTTGATCTTTTTGGCTATCATTGAAAACATTTACCTTCAAGACGCCATTCAACAACAAAAGAATGTCGCTCTCCAATTGGCCGCGGATACGGTCGGGAACCAGATCGAGGAATTCATCAATTCCAATCTCGAAAGTGTTTCTACCGAAGCAGCGCTACCTGTCTTTAGAAATTTCCTCATAATCGATCCGACCACTAGAGATGGAAGTCCCGAATTGGAAGCATTGGATGCCACCATTACCATTCTGCGCATCCAACGTGTCACTTACACCCCCTCCTTCGGTATTCTCGATCTGACCGGAATGAATGTGTACGATACCAACCCATTGATGGTCGGGCGCTCGGAGAGCGATTACGATTATTTCTCTGAACCGGTATTAACCGGAATTAACTATGTTTCACCTGTATTGTTTTCATCATTAAACGGTAACGGTTATATTTATTTTAGCGCCCCCATTTTTGATGATTCCAATAATATTATTGGTGTCCTTCGAGTTCAATATGATGCTTTGATCCTTCAAAATATTTTAAACAGTTTCACTGGGTTGACCGGTCCGCGTTCATACCCGATCCTGCTCGATGAGAACTTGCTGCGCATTGGTGATACGATCACACCTAACTTGATCTACAAGACGGTTGCCCCCTTAACCCCTTTGTTAGCCAATCAAATGATTGCCACCCATAGGCTTCCTGAAGGAATTCCTACGGAACAAATGGCAACCAACATGCTGGATTTTGCGACTATCATTCAAGGTTATTTGACAACCCCTAATTTTACCTACGAACTGCATCCAAGTTCTTCAACACATAATGAAATTGGTACGATCATTAAACTAACCTCAAGAACCTGGTATGTCATTTATGTGGAAGAAGAAACCGGTTTGTTGGCTACCTTGAACTCCCAACGTGAACTCTCTTCACTGATCGCCATCATATTTGCCGGTATTGTAGGTATCATCGGTACCTTGGTCTCCATTTTGATCAGTAATCCTATCATTACCCTAACCAGTACCGCCGAAAAAGTTTCCGGCGGAGATTTGGAAGCCCAAGCAAAAATTGGTTCACGCGATGAGATCGGTGTATTGGCAACCGCGTTCAACAGTATGACCTCCCAGTTGCGCGGCTTGGTTCAAGGTCTGGAAGGACGTGTTCAACAGCGTACCGAAGAACTCGAGAAACAGAACGAATTCCTCACCTTCCGATCTCGCCAACTTCAAACCGTATCGGATGTAGCGCGAAGCGTTACCACCGTTCAAGATATGGATTCCCTTTTGAACTCAGTTGTGCGTCTGATGAGTGAACGCTTCAACTTCTATCATGTGGGTATCTTCCTTGTCGATCCGGCCGGGCAATATGCTGTTCTGCGGGCTTCCAACTCTGAAGGCGGTCAGCGTATGTTGGCCAGACAGCACAAGTTGAAGGTTGGTCAGGTAGGTATCGTAGGTTATGTTACCGGTACTGGGCAGGCTCGTATCGCCACTGATGTAGGTGCGGATGCGGTTTACTTCTCCAACCCCGACCTGCCCCTCACTCGTTCGGAAATGGCACTGCCGTTGAAGATCGCCGGTAATGTTATCGGTGCTCTTGATGTACAATCCGTTACCTCAAATGCCTTCTCACAAGAAGATATCGATCTGTTCACAACCCTGGCAGATCAGGTTTCTGTAGCAATCAACAACAATGAATTGTTCCAAGAAACCAACCGTGCATTGGAAGAAGCTCAAAAACTTCACCGTCAATATTTGCAGCAGCAATGGTCGCATGTATTTGAAACTCGTCATGACCAAATGATCACCTACTCGGAGAATGGTGTCAGCACTCAACCCGCCGAGAAAATCGAAGGCATTCAAAAAGTGATGGCATCCGGTGAGGTATATGAGAACACGAAGTTCAAAGATAACCCGGCTATTTTGGCGGTCCCGATCAAACTCCGCGGTCAAACGATTGGTGTTATCCATTGCCAGCAGAACCCCGGTGAACGATCGCTCTGGAAGCCGGAAGAGATCGATTCGGTTACAACGATTGCGGATCAGGTAGGTCTGGCGCTTGAAAATGCCCGCTTGTTTGATCAGACCTTACGCCGTGCTGACCGTGAACGGCATGTGGTCGAGATCACAAGTAAGATCCGTGCAACCAACGATCCGCAAGAGATGTTACAAATTGCTATCACGGAATTGCAGAAAGTCCTGAATGCATCCCATGCTCAGATTTTGATCCAGTCAGGTTCTAAAGAAATTCCTATAGAGAAACCTGTCGCTGAACCTCAACCCGAAAATCCTGAAACGGAAGCGGGTGATAATGGCTCAACACCTGCCCCGGAGGAATAGCAGATGACATATAAAATTGCCTTTGCAAATGAAAAAGGTGGCGTTGCCAAAACAACCTCCGTACTTTCCGTTAGTGCTGCATTGGTGGAGCTGGGACACACGGTATTGATGGTCGATATGGATGCGCAAGCAAACCTGACCCTGGCTATGGGAATCGAGCCCGGAAAAGTAAGCCCTTCCATTGCCCAGATCCTGCTTTCCTCTGCAGAACCGGTCACCGTTCAACTTGAGACTGGTATTCCCAACTTATTCATTCTTCCATCCAATAACGAAATTAGCATGGCGGAACGGATGCTGCCAAGCCATGCCGGTTATGAAATGACCTTGAGTCGCGCACTGGAAGGATTGATCTTTGATTTTATAATCATTGATTGCCCACCCCATTTAGGCGCGCTGACCTTGAATGCGCTCAACGCCGCCGACCTTCTCATCATGCCCACTCAAGCGGAATATTTCTCAGTGTATGCGTTGAGAAATATGATGAATTTGATCAAGCGCATCCGAGCCCAATACAACCAGCAATTGAAATACCGTTTGTTATTGACCATGTTCTCACGCCGAAATCGCATCCACCGTACCCTGTTCGAACAACTGCACACGACATTTGGTTCAGGTATGTTGGAAACTGTAATAGAAATGGATACGAAACTACGTGAAAGCCAAATTGCCGGTCTTCCTATCATATATCACGCCCCCAAGAGCCGTTCAGCATTGCAATACCGTGCTCTCACTCAGGAGGTCTTAGCTTATGTCCAAGAAACAACTGAACAACCGGCTTGAGAATCTCTTCGTAAACCTGCAAGACCACGAGGAACCACTTGCCGCCTTTACTACGGAAGCGTTACCGAATTGGCAGTGGGTTTGCGATGTTGAAGGCCGTTATATCAGCATTTCGGATGGTGTGAAAGATTGTTTAGGGCTTAATCCCGATTTCTTTCTCGAACAATCTCTCATGTCTTGTGCTCTTGACACCGCCTCGGGTGAACAAGTTCAAAGTGCTATCCTTCAAGGGATTTTCCCCATTGAAATAGAGGTTTATTACCAATCTGCTGAAGGTGCCTTCATCCCAATGCGTCTGAGTATCAGCCAAAACATGGATGATGAAAACCGTCCAAGCGGCTATCATGGCTATGCGCAGATGTTGGATAAACAAGTCATTACAAGTACTTTTACAACCTTTGCCCCCGCTCCAACTCCTGTCCCGGGAACCAAACCATTCCCGCTGGCTTCAACTCCGTTTACATTGCGTGCCGATACAAGTGATCAAAATGTAAGGGGTGTGGCTATCGAAAAAGGTAAGATCCGCAAACCGGAAAAAGCCTTCTCGCTTACCGGCCGGCAGTTACTCCGCCGGGCTGCATCTCATACCGGCTCGCTGGAATCGATGAAAGCCATCGCTGTTCCCCTAAACCTGCGAGACCAAGGCACCGGGCTGATTGAAATTTTTGACGAAAGTCGTGAACGCGGTTGGACAGAGGATGAAAGACAACTTGTTCAGGAAATTTCTGACCAGTTAAGTCTGGCCCTTGAAAATGCACGCTTGTACAGTGCAGTCCAACAGGAACTAAAGGAAAGGGTGAAGGTCGAAGAAGAAATTCTTCGCCGAAACCGTGACCTGGCCACACTCAACCAGATTGGTCAAACGTTGAGCAAGCTGGCTGCTGAAAAAGAGATTTATGAATTGGTATTTCGGACGGTAGGCGAATTAAAGAGCAGCCGTAATTTCACCTTGGCTGTATTTGATCGTGAAAACAGAGTATTCTCCTACCCGGTTGCCACCGAGAATGGTGCCGTTGTAACCCTGCCGGAAAAACCCTATGGCAATGGTCTCGCCGAATATGTTCTGGAAAACAAAACGCCATTGTTGGTCAACAATAAAGTGGAAGAAACACTGACGAACTTGCACATCGATTTTGAAGGTCCGTACCCCGCATCCCTGATCGCCATCCCTATGATCGCCGGTGAACGTCCTGTGGGTGCCATGATCCTTAAGGATCCCGATCAAGAAAATGCTTTCTCACAAATGGATACTGAGATCTTGGCGACCGTTGCCTCTCAGACCACCACCGCTCTTGAGAATGCGAATCTATTCCTTGAAATTCGGTTGGCTTTAGAGACGATTGAAAATCGTGAAAGATATCAGGCGTCCATCGCTAAAGCCATTGCCGCTTTTTCCGAGTTCGGTACACGCGCCATTCCCTCCGTATTGGCAGCCCTTGGGCAGGCAGCCAAAGCCAGCCGGGTTTATTACGCCACGGTTAAAGAAGATGAACGCGGCCAATATTGGAATATGCTCAACCAATGGGTTGATGACTATGCCTTGGATTCACTTGAAAAAAGCAAGATCATGTATATGCCAGTGGCTCTCTTTCCATTTTGGGCTGCCCAGCTTCGTGAAAAAGGTTTCAGCGCCGGTGTAAGAAGCGAAATGCCGGCTCTGGAGCAAGAGTATCTGCGTAGCCAAAACCTTGGGTCTTCCTTATTGATCGCCGTACCCGGTAAGAATGCAACTCCCAATTTCATCGCGTTCGACCAAATTGAAGTCGAACGACCCTGGCAGCCTGAAGAAATCGCCATTCTGCGTCTGGTCGCAGACGCTTTAGCCAACACGATCATCCGTGAAGATCTGCTTGAACAGCTTCAAGCCTCATTGGATGAGACTGAGGACCTTTACAACGCAAGCCACCGCCTCGCCATGGCTACCAGTTTTGATGATATGGTCAGCGCAGTGATCAGCGGTGTCCATTCCCCCTCGATCAATCGCGCTGTTTTGGTCTTATTCGATTTTGACAGCACCAATAAGATCAACAGCATGCGCGTAACGGCAGTGTGGCATAGTGGCCTAGGATCAATTCCTCCGGAGGTTGGTTCGGAATATTTACCGAGCACGTACGAAACTACCTTCCTGCGTCCTGCTGCCATTTTTTATGATGACATAACCCAGGTTGGTTCCGAACTTCCCACCCAGGAGTTCTTCATTCATCAAAACGTGCATGCCATGGGCATCCTCCCGTTGTGGGCTGGTAAACGGCAGGTCGGTGCCTTAATGCTTTTGAGTGATGAAAAATACCACTTCTCAGGTCGAGAGCAGCGTTCCTACCCGCCATTGGTCGACCAGATGGGTACTTCGATCGAGAACCAACGCCTGTTCGACCAGACCCAATTGTCTCTGGCTGAAACGGAATTGCTGTATAAAGTTACTTCCAATATTTCCCAGGCGAATAGTTCGCAGGAATTGGTAAAGATCGTCGCTGAAAATGTAATGCCGCACCTGGCTACCCGGGCATCTTTGATCGCCATCCATCTCGATGCGAATAACGAACCGGTGGATCTTGAGCTGGTCGGGTCGGTTGACCTCCGCGGTGAAGAAGTCCAATTAGGCATACACTTCCCTGCCACAAGCATGACCTTCTTCAATTTACTCGGCGACTCACCGTCCATCATCTCCGATGTAGCCCATGCCGATATCCTGGATGAAACCTCAAAAGAGACCCTTTCTCAACGGGGAATATCGAGTGGCGCTTTTGTACCCTTAAGGTCAGAAGGCCGCTTGGTTGGTGTTCTGGTCATTTCAGCCCAAAAACCGGTGACATTCGATGCGGATGAGGTCAAACTCTTCCAAATTATCGGTAACGGTATCTCGGTTGTGCTGGAAAGGCAGCGGTTGCTCGGTGAAGCCCAACGCCGTGCTCTGGAACTACAAACCGCAGCCGAGATCGCCCGGGATACTACTTCTACGCTAGCTTTGGAACCTCTCTTGGACCGTATCGTAAATCAGATCGCTGAGCGGTTCAATTATTCTCACGCAGCCATCTACATTCCGGATGAAAGCGGCGAAAACATGGTCATCCGTGAGGCAACCGGTGAAGCCGGAACCCGGATGAAGGAACGCTCTGAAACCGTACGCATTGGATCGTATTCCGTGATCGGAACGGCTGCCGAATCGGGTGACGTCGTACTCGTCAGCGAAGCATCGTCCAACCCATTATTCCAACGGAACGATCTTTTACCCCAAACCCAATCCGAATTGGCGCTGCCGCTCAAACGCAATGAGATTGTTGTGGGTATCTTGGATATCCAGTCCGACAAGAGCAATGCCTTCAACCCGGATGATGTGATCGTGCTGCAAATTCTTGCCGACCAGATCACGGTAGCCATTCAAAACGCTGAATCCTACGGATTATCCGAACAAGCGGTAGATAGCTTGCGCGAAGCCGACCGGGTAAAGAGCCAATTCCTGGCGAACATGAGTCATGAGCTGCGCACACCGCTGAACTCCATCATCGGCTTCTCACGTGTTATTTTGAAGGGCATTGACGGCCCCGTCAATGATACCCAAAAGCAAGACCTTACCGCTATTTACAACTCAGGCCAGCACCTCCTCGGGCTTATCAATCAAATCTTGGACCTCTCCAAGATCGAAGCTGGAAAGATGGAACTCCAACTTACCGAAACCAATATGGTCGAGTTGGTCAACAGCGTACTATCAACCGCTAAGGGTTTGATCAAAGACAAACCCATCGATCTAAAGGTGAACTTGCCGGAGATCCTGCCCGTTGTTATGGCAGACCAAACTCGTATCCGCCAGGTTTTGATCAACTTCTTATCAAATGCAGCCAAATTCACCGATGAAGGTGATATTACCGTTGAAGCCTACGCATCCCGTGATCCCGAAGGGAATCCGGAGATGGTGGTTGCCGTCACCGACTCTGGGCCGGGTATTGCCGAGGCAGACCGGGCAAAGCTGTTCTTGCCATTTTCCCAGGTGGATGACTCGCCCACACGTAAGACCGGTGGTACCGGCTTAGGGCTTTCCATTTGCCGTTCATTCATCGAAATGCACCACGGTCGGATCGGTCTGTTATGGAGTGAAGTCGGTGTAGGCAGTACTTTCTTCTTTAGCCTGCCGCTTGAAAAAGAGAAAGAAAATGCCCCTGAAATCGTTGAAATTACTCCGCAGCAGATCGTCCAAAAACACACCGGTATGCTTGTACCCCCACCGGATGCCCCGGTTGTTCTGTGTGTAGATGATGACCGCAAGATCCTAGCCCTCTACGAGAGATACTTAAAACCCGGTGGATACCGGATTGAAACTTGTAACGATCCACTTAAAGCTGTAGAGATGGCCAAGCAAATAAAACCATTTGCCATCACATTGGATGTCATGATGCCAAATAAGGACGGTTGGAGCGTCCTCACCGACCTTAAGAATGATCCTGAAACCCGCAATATTCCGGTGATGATGTGCAGTATCCTGGAAGAGGAAGAAAAAGGCTTCAACCTTGGCGCTGTCGATTATTTGGTCAAACCATTCTTACAAGACGATTTGATCTATGCCATCAACCGCTTGAATAAGGGCGATTCTGTCCGTAAGGTGCTGTTGATTGAAGACAGTCCCGACGATACCCGCCTTATTGAGAAACTATTCGCCGAACAACATCATTTCCAACTACTGACCGCATCCAATGGCAGGGAAGGCATCGAACGTATTGAAGAAGAGCAACCCGATGTCGTGATCCTTGATCTATTCTTGCCGGACATGGATGGATTCTCCATTCTCGAAGCATTGCGTGCTGATGAAAGATATAAAGATCTGCAAGTGATCGTCCTTACTGGGGCAGACCTGACGGCTGAACAACATCAATTATTAGCCGAATTCGGTCAACAAATGATCAATAAGGCCATCTGCAAACCTACCGATCTTTTCAATGCTGTAGAAACCGCTCTTCATCATTACAGCCGTTAATCACCATCCGTAAGAATTCTTCTAGGAGCTATCGAAGATAGTATGTCTGCCCATTTTATAGTCGAATGTCTGGATTGCGGTCATAAAACGCCCTTCGTACCGAGCATGGTCGCTTGCCCAAAATGTGAAAGCACCTGGCGCGAAGCGCGTTATGACTACGAAAACATTAGCCATTCACTTCCGCTCCAGCTACCCGGCAGACCGTTTGATATCTGGCGTTACCGCGAATTGTTACCGGTACGCTCTCCCAACCCGGATCTATCCTTAGGTGAAGGGGGAACACCCCTCATCCGCGCTGTGAATTTAGGGATGATGCTGGGCTGTTCGAATATTTTCATTAAAGATGAAAGACAAGGACCAACAGCATCCTTTAAAGATCGCCAGGCTGCTATTGCCATTTCATCCCTTAAAGAAGCCGGTATCTCGGAAGTGGTGGTAGCCTCCACCGGTAATGTTGCCATTGCTTACTCAGCCTATGCCGCTCGGGCAGGCATTCGTGTGTGGGCATTCCTCACTTCGTTAGTCCCAGCCGCCAAAATGCGTGAAGTGGCGTTGTATGGCACCCAAGTGATCAAGGTGACCGGCTCTTACGATCAGGCAAAGCAGGTTGCTGCAGAGTTTGCCCGCCAACGCGGCCTTTATTACGATCTTGGAGCCCGCAGTGTTGCCTGCCTCGAATCGATGAAAACCATAGCCTTTGAGGTTGCCGAACAACTTACCGCCTTATTAGGCACCCCGGATAAAACCGAAAGCGGAACAACCCCCCTATGGCAGGCTCCGGATTGGTATATCCAATCCATCAGCGGTGGGATGGGACCTTTAGGGACGCTTAAAGGGTTTTGTGAGCTCAAAGAAATGGGCTTCATCACTGCCGTCCCAAAAATGGCTAACATCCAGGCGGAAGGCTGCTCCCCGATGGTTCAAGCCTGGAAGGCGAATTCCGACTCCGCCTCCCCCATCCAATCACCACGCACATTGATTGCCACACTGGCTACCGGTGATCCCGGCAGAACATATACGAACTTGCGGCAAAGGATGTTAGGGGCTAGCGGAGGTACTTTTGAATCGGTAACCGATGAAGAGGCCTTTAGAGCCATGCACTTCCTGGCAAAAATGGAAGGTATTTCGGTAGAACCGGCCGCTGCAGTTGCTTTTGCGGGTCTGATCAAATTAGTTCGCATGGGAGCCGTGAAACCCGACGAAATTATCGTGATTAATTGTTCCGGGCATACCATGCCGATCGAACGCAATATCCTCGGTGAGGGTTGGTCTCGCAACGTTAACCTGCCCAGTGAGGGTCTCGACGAAAGTCCGGAAGAAGGCTTATTGGCTGCTTTGAGTCATGTTGGGGTTAGCCGCTTCCCACGCATCGCCATTGTGGATGATAACCCGGATGTCCGCCGTTTGGTCCGCCGAATTCTGCAAACCCAGGGTGAGTACACCCTCTTTGAAGCCAGTAATGGGCGCGAAGCGATCGATTTGGTCCGTAAAGAAAAACCCAATCTGCTGATCCTAGACCTGATGATGCCGGATGTTGATGGATTCTCTGTCATGGATGCCCTGCAATCAGACCCCGAAACAGCAGAGATACCAATTATTGTTGTCACCGCTAAGGAACTGACCCAGGATGAGAAATTACGCCTGGATGGGCATATTCAAGCCTTAATGCAAAAAGGAGATTTCCTCAGCGATGACTTATTGGAAGAAGTCCGAACTTTACTGACTTAACGACCGGCTTATAGCATGCCCGATATATTAAAAACCAAAGGGCTGAAAGCAGCCATATCATCTGCACTTTTATTAGGCTTGGCACCGGTATTCGGTAAACAGGCCATTTTGCTTGGTTTTTCTCCATTAGCTGTCGTGGCCTTCCGTACAACCGGAGCAGTCCTTCTGCTCATGATCCCGCTTTTGTTATTTAACCGAAAATACTTCTATATCTATCCGGTCGGGCTTATCGGATGTGTGGTTGCCGGGGTGATCAACGGTATCGGTTCCATATTGTATTACACCGCCCTCTCACATCTGGATGCCAGCATTGGCCAGCTTTTGTATTCTTTCTACCCGCTATTTGTGGCTTTCTGGTTATTGTTGGATCGTCATCCTTTAAGCCGGTTGACGATATTCCGGTTAGGGTTAGCACTTCCCGGTATTTATCTTTTGCTTCAAACCGGCGGTGCGCACGTTGATATTGAAGGAGCGGTAATGATGCTGGGCGCCGCTATTCTCTACGCCCTCCACCTCATTATCAATCAAAGGATCCTTTATGAAGTCCCCGCCCCAACGGTGGCTTTTTACACGTTAAGCGCAATGGCCATAACGGTGACGGCCGCCTATTTGATCTTCAACCCGCAAATACCCTCTACAGATATTACCTGGTGGCCTATTTTAGCCATGGCATTAATTACCTTCTTATCCCGCCTGGCTTTATTCCAGGGGGTAAAACATTTAGGCGGTTTACAAACAGCTATTCTGGGGCTGGGGGAACTGATCATTACCGTTGTTTTATCGTATTTTTGGCTGGGCGACCGCCTAAGTTTGATCCAGTGGATTGGCGCAGGCTTACTATCCGCTAGTTTGTTCCTGGTCGGATATGATAAATTAACCCCAGATAAAAGAAAAACCACCGGTATGCTTGCCTGGCTCAATCCCCCAAAGATAAATCCTACCGATTATCCCGGTCAGCAATAAACCTATTTGTCCATATCGAGCATATATCCTGCGCTGCGGACACAAATGATCCATTTGTGATCCAAAGATAATTTCTTCATTTTCTTGCGTAAGCGGCTGATCACCGGCCGGATAATGTTCCCAGCCTCTTCATCATTCAATTCATACCCTTGAACAGACTTGACCAGATCTGTCATCGAAACCACTTGTTCTGGATGAAGGATCAAATAATGTAGCAGGAGCATTTCAGATGGCGTCAGGTTGATCTGCTTATCTCCCCGTGATAAAACCCTCTTCTTCACATCCAAAACCACCTGGTCGGATAATTGATATGTGACCTGGTCGATTTGTTTGCGTGAAGGGGATTTCGTTACCGGAGGTGGCTGAACACCGATCAGTGCTTTTACACGCTCCAACACCAATTGAGGATTAATTGGCTTTAGAATGTAATCATCAGCCCTGTGCCGTAATGCCTCAACCGCCGTATCAAAGGATCCGTGTGCGGTCAGGATGATGACGTGTGTATGCACCCCCTGTTTTTCCATCGCATCTAATAGATCCATCCCATCCATAACCGGCATTTCAAGGTCAAGGATGATCAGATCGGGAGTGAAATGGATACAAGCGGTTAGGGCTTCGGAACCATTGGCGGCTACCAATACGTCATAGGCCGCTGATTCCAAGCAATTCTTAATGATTGCTCGTGAGACCGCATCGTCATCAACTACTAATATCTTTGACATAGGTTTGATATCAAGATTATATACCAAGTGCGTAGTAT
>DATMYN010000047.1:0-2023 GCA_035560875.1 Longilinea sp.
ACAATATAGTTTGCAACGCAAATCATATTGTAACACAGGAGAAGGCTATGAACGACATGCGAGAGATCCGGTTTGTTGCTACGAATTTTTCAAATTTACAGGGTTTGAAAGCGGTACCGCTTGGGATCTTATTGGTATTGGTCAGTTTATGGGCGAATAGCTTGGACCACGCAGCCGGGTTTACCGATCTGTTGGTTCCAATCCTAGAGGCATTGGGCACCTTTACCCTGATCATCGTCATCGATCGATATTACCGGCGCACGTTTGGCCGTGTACAGCGCACCCCTGAAAGCTTGCGTCTTGAAGGGCTGATCTCCGTTATCGGCGGGGTCATCGCCTTGGGAGCGGTATGGCTGGATATGACCCGTACGCTTCCGTTGAGTCTTGTGGGCTTGGTCTTTGCCGCCGGATTGCTGGCGGATTATGTCAGGATCACCTGGCTGGTTAAAGGCCGCTTTTTACTATACTATCCCATCGGGGCGCTCATAATGGCTGTCATGAGTATTTTGCCTTTGATCGGTCTACCCGAATGGTGGCATGCGTGCGGTTTTGTTTCACAAATGATCGGCATAACCATTGTGATTGGTATCTTATCGATCATTGCCGGGTTCTGGGGTCATATTTACCTGGTGCGAACCTTATCCCCCGTAACGGAGGAAAAATGACCACCATCTTCGAAGAAATGGCCGGCTTGGACCGTCTGGTCCACGAACCCGCCCGACTGGCGATCTTGACCGCCTTGGTAGCCTGTCAAAGCGCTGATTATCTTTTCTTACAGCGGTTGACCGGGTTGACTGGTGGTAACCTTTCAAGCCATTTAGCCAAACTAGAAGAAGGCGGCTTGATCCAATTTGAGAAGCGATTTGTGGATAAACGGCCGAATACCCTGGTGCAGATAACAGAAAAAGGGCGGGTTGCCATCGAACAGCATTGGCAGCAATTAGAGGATTTGCGCAAGGGCTCTCAAATGTGGAAACCCTGATAAAGCCTGTCCATCCGATTGCGGATATGACGTCATCATTCGATTGAAAAGATACTCTTAAAAAGCTGCCCGCACAATTAAAAAAAACCCGACCTGAGTAGATAATGGTCTTATTTGTGCTATGCTTAATCCGGATCGGAGAGCACAAATGAGATATGAAGAGGATCTGAACGCTGTATTGATGGGTATTACCGCAGGTTGGGATATACCCGGAATGGCAGTAGGCATTGTGGAGGGGGATGAGATCACGTATACCTTCTGCACCGGTGTACAGAACCTGAATACAGGAATCGCGGTAACCCCCAGATCGATCTTCTGTACAGCTTCGGTCTCTAAGTGCTTTGTGGCTACCACTGTGATGCAGTTGGTACACGCCGGCAAGATCGACCTGGATGAACCCATCGTCCGGTATCTGCCTTATTTTCAAATGACCGATGAGCGTTACCAACACATCACCACCCGCCAACTGCTCAGCCACACTTCCGGTATGCCGGATTTCGACGAAAATGAGTACGATGACTTGGTATCTCATCCGCAGTGGGATGAAGGTGCAGCCGAGCGGTTTGTACGCGGCCTCAATGGATTAACACTGCTGGCAAACCCGGGCGAGGAAATGCACTACAGTAATATTGGCTATGACATTTTAGGGGATGTGATCGCCAAGGTCAGCGGTAAGCCTTTTGAGGAAGTGATCAAAGCGATGACCCTGGCTCCGGCGGGAATGCCGGGCAGCACCTTCTTACTCTCCGAGGTCGAGCAAGCCCTATTGGCCGTTCCGCATTTGCGTTCACCGGAAATGAAGGTCAATCCCATCTACCCCTACCATCGCGCCGATGCCCCGGCCAGCTTTTTACACGCATCCTTGGAGGAAATGTGCCACTGGGCGGTCACTACCCTGAACAGGGGTGAATACAACGGCACGCGGCTGCTGCCAGCGGATATGTACGACCAGATGTGGACATCCGTGGCTGATCGGGGGTACGGACGTCCGGGCATCTATGAGGATATGGGATTGGGCTGGACGCTTGGGCATTTCAAGGG
>DATMYN010000048.1:0-12089 GCA_035560875.1 Longilinea sp.
GTCGGGGATCCAGGCAGAATCTGGCTCTCCGGCGAGCAGTGGGGATGAAGCCAGCATCTTCGTCGAGGCAAAAACACCTGATGAGGCAGCCCCTGCCCCCACGCCATTTGCCGGGGATGAAATGCCCGATTGGCTGTCACTTACTTCCGATCAAGGATCTGGCGGTAATTTAGGCGATAAGGTGGCTGCCTTTGGTCTTGAGCCGGCAGAACTCCCCGGTTGGTTGGAAGCGATGAAACCCACCGAATCGGGGACTGGATCCCGCAGTGATCAGGAAATTGATAACTTAACCGAACAACGCGGCCCTTTGGCAGGCGTAAATGGAGTACTACCCCTTGAAGACCTGACCGGGGTTTACTCCCGACCGCCCACATATTCCACCCGACTGCTAATCAGTGAACGCCAACGGGCTCACACCACCCTGCTTGAAACGGTATTGTTGGAAGAGACAACCCCAACCGCACTGCCGATAAAACCCGCCTTAGCCCCGCTAAAACTGGCACGCATTTTTATTGGCATACTGCTGATCCTCATGCTGCTGTTCCCGTTGATAACCAACTCGCATTCCATGCTGCTGCCGGCGCTATTCCCACCCGAAACGGTAGCACTTTACAATTCCATTGAAACGCTGCCTGAAAATTCAGCGGTATTGTTGGTCGTGGATTACGAACCCGGGCTCTCAGGTGAAGTTTCTTTAAGTGCCGAACAAGTTGTCCGGCATCTAATGGCGCGCAACGCCCGCCTGGCAATTATTTCAACCATTCCAACCGGGCCGGCATTAGCCCAAGATCTGATCAGCCGGGCTGCTTCCATACAAACCGCCTACGACCTAACGAACCAGGTGGTTAACCTGGGATATCTGGCAGGCGGAACTACCGGGTTACAGGAATTCGTGCAAAACCCGCAAACGGCGGCGGGCTATACCCTGGATCTTCTACCAGCCTGGTCACAGCCGGCCCTTGCCGGTATTACCAGCTTGAACCAATTTGCCAGTGTGATCGTCCTTACCGATAATCAGGAGATCAGCCGGTCTTGGATCGAACAAGTACAGCCTTCGTTAGGCGGTACGCCCCTATTCATGGTAGCCAGCGCTCAAGCCGCTCCCCTGATCCAACCGTATGTAGAATCCGGTCAGGTGCAAGGGTTGTTAGCCGGTCTGATGGGCAGCGCGGTGTATGAACAGATCATGCTGCAGCCCGGGAATGCCACCCAATATTGGGATGCTTATCAATATGGTATTCTGGCTGCGGTCCTTTTGACCCTGGCTGGGGTATTGCTTCAAATCATCACTTACCTGCGTCAGCATGGTAATCCGCAAGCGGGAGCCTAACCAACGATGTTGAATGCAGACCTGATCTGGACAATCGTAAGTTTCTTGTTGACCCTGATGATCCTCAGCTATATCATCGGGGATAATCCCTTGTTCCGTATCGCTTCCTATATTTTCGTAGGAGCAGCCGCCGGGTATGTGGCCGTGATCGTGATTTACCAAGTCATTATTCCACGTTTGATCTTTCCATTGATGAGCGGTGATGTAACCCAAATGGCGATCACGGTCGTGCCATTGGTTCTCGCTTTGCTGCTTTTCACGAAATTCATCCCGCGTTATTCTCGTTTGGGCAATGTTTCGATGGCTTTTTTGGTCGGCGCCGGGGCTGCCGTTATGATCGGTGGAGCAGTGATCGGCACCTTATTCACCCAAGTGGCAGCTTCCATCAACCTGTTTGACCCGGCTGCTGCGGCTGCCAACCCTGGCGGGATCGGTATGCAACTCCTCCAGGGTCTTGTGATCGTTGGCGGTACTGTTTCCACGTTGGCATATTTTCATTTTGGGGTAAAACCCAGAAACAACCAGCCTCCCCAACGCGGCTCCCTGGTTCAGATCCTGGCGGTTGTCGGCGAGTTCTTCATCGCCGTCACGCTGGGGGCGCTCTTTTCCGGCGTTTTTGCGGCTGCTTTAACCGCATTGATCGAACGACTTGGATTTTTATGGACGACCATCGCAAGCTTTTTATAGAGTGATTACAGGAATAGTATGACCACCACTTCGGTTGTTGATGCAGAATCCGTTCTGACCTTGGAAATAGGCAGTATCACTACCCGCGCCTTGCTTTTCGATGAAGCCGAGGGACAGTATCACTTCATTGCGAATGGTTCCGCACCTTCAACCGTTGATGCGCCTTTTAGTAACCTGGGTGAGGGAGTCCGTCAAGCCCTGCTGTCTTTACAGGATAAATCCGGCAAAGTCCTGATGGAAGAGGACGGCCAATTGATCATTCCCAGCCGGCAAGATGGATGGGGGATCGATAAGCTGGTGGTTACTTTTTCCGCCGGACCTACGATCAAGATCATTGTGATGGGTCTTTTGGGCGACGTTTCCGTTAATTCCGCCGAACGGTTGGCGGCTACGACATATGCAGAAGTGGTTGATGTTATCGGATTAAATGACCGGCGCGGCGTTGCCGCTCAATTCGATTCCATCTTGCAGCATGAGCCAAACCTGATCATCCTTGCCGGTGGAACGGACGGAGGGGCTTCTAAATCGGTTTACAAAATGGCGGAATTGGTAGCCCTGGTAACCCGCATGCTCCCCAAGGATAAATTACCTGAAATATTGTATGCAGGGAATTCTGACCTTGCCCAAAAAGTGGAGGACAGCTTAGGCAAACTGGTGCACGTTATCACAACCCCCAATGTGCGCCCAACGGTTGACCTGGAAACGCTGCTGCCAGCTCAAGAGACTTTGGCTCAAATGATCACCGGTCTTCGCATGAAACAGATCGGGGGCATGAAGGACCTAATATCCCTTAGCGCAATACCGCCCCTGCCTTCAGCGCATACATTCAGCCGCATGGTCAGGTTCTTATCCAGGTTGTATGGTGAAGCCAACCCGGTGCTCGGTGTGGATATCGGCGCCTCGCATTCGACACTGAGTGTTGTGCAAGGTGAAAAAGAATCTACCAATGTGCTGCCGGTCGGCCTAGGCAGAGGTTTATCAAAATTCCTTGACGAGACGAACCTGGAAGATGTTGCCTATTGGTTGGCCAATCCCATACCCATTAACACCATCCGTGATTATCTGTACCAAAAACAACTTTTCCCGCATATGCTGCCGGTCACCCCTGAGGCTTTGGCTATTGAGCAAGCCGTAACCCGGCATATTTTACGCCATTATATGCCCGGTATCCTCCAATCAGCCGGGATGGCACAGACCTTTGAACCCATACTTCTTTCCGGTTCTGTTTTTGCGTATGCCCCTTCACCGGCTCAAGCTTTGCTCATGCTGTTGGATGGATTGCAGCCGGTCGGTATCAGCACGATCGTTTTGGATAAACATAATCTGGCTTCTGCGTTAGGCGCAATCGCTTCGCTTAACTCGGTATTACCTGTGCAGGTACTTGAATCGAGCGCTTTTATCAATTTAGCTACCGTGATATCCCCGGTGAGTGATGCCCGTTACGGCACCCCGATATTGCGGGTGCGGATGGAATATGGTGATAAAAAAACCACCAAAGTGGACATCAAACAGGGGACGATCACCATGCTGCCGCTGCAGCCCGGCCAGATCGCCAATATCCGCTTCGAACCTTTACGCCGGGTAGTGATCGACCCGCTCCGTCCGTCCGGGGCATTCAAGATCGTCGGTGGGATTTGCGGGGCTGTCATCGATACCCGCGGCAGACCGCTGTTCTTACCGCGCGACCCGGGAAAGAGAAGCGAATTATTGAAACGATGGATGGCCAGTTTTGAGGAATAATCTGGCATAAATGTTGCACCCATTGGAGGTATGGAAATGCTGGCTCCGGTAACCCACGTAATA
The DNA here is from genome assembly GCA_035560875.1 of Longilinea sp. Taxonomy (GTDB): domain Bacteria; phylum Chloroflexota; class Anaerolineae; order Anaerolineales; family Anaerolineaceae; genus DATMYN01. Next base: position 3,821 of record DATMYN010000048.1, read on the forward strand.
CCCCTTACAACCGTTAGGCGGGCTCGATTGCTGCCTACCCTCGGACGGGTAACGGTTCGGGCCGACCAAAAGGTCAACGCAACCGATCAGGTTGCCATCGGGTCGCATTCTTCCCGTCACCTTCTCATGGATGTCCGCAAGGCCTTGGGGGTCCCTCGATCGGAGAAATTAGACCAATTCGTTGACCGCAAAGCCGGAGATCACCTGCAGCGCGGCGACATTATTGCCCAAACGGGCGGTATGTTCTCCCGCATTCTACGTGCCCCCGAAGACGGGGATATCATCTCGATCACCAATGGGCAAGTCCTGTTTGAGATCGGATCATCGCCATTCGTGCTGCGGGCGGGTATATCCGGGACGATTACCCAGATCTTTGCCGATCGCGGCGTGGTCATAGAATCAGCCGGTGCGCTGATCCAGGGCGCTTGGGGGAACGGGCTGATCGATCAGGGTGTTTTGACGGTCATCACAAAAGCACCGGACGCAGAATTGGTGCGGGGCGCCGTGGATGTAAGCCAGCGTGGTGGAGTGGTTGCATTTGGCACCTGCCAAACCGAAGACAGCCTTAAATCCATCGGCGAGATCAATCTACACGGTTTGATATTGGGCAGCATGGCAGCCAACCTAATTCCAGTAGCACTGAATCTCACCTTCCCGGTGATATTGCTGGATGGTTTTGGCAGCCACGGAATGAATGCCGTTGCGCATAAATTATTGTCAAGCAATGAGAAACGCGATATTTGCATCAATACTATCGAATGGAATACCTTCACCGGCGAACGGCCTGAAATTTTTATTCCACTACCCGCCGGCGCGGAAGAACAACAAGAAAACGTGGAATTCAAAGTTGGGCAAAAAGTGCGCGTCTTGATGCCCCCTTACGCCGGTCAGACCGGTACCATCTTAAAGATCCGCCCGGGAATGACCAGTTTCATAACCCGGATCAAAGCCGCTGCTGCGGATGTGCGTTTGGAAAACCAAGAAGAGATTTTGATGCCCCTGGCAAACATGGATGTGCTAGAATGAAACCAACCAGCCGTCAGGGACTTAATTAAACGAGGAGGAGACCTCATGAGCATGTCTAACCCCGATGATTCCCAGTTTGATGATATTTTTTCTGAAGAGGAAGAAATTTCCTCTGAACAGCAGCCTCGAAAACCAGCCGCTAACCGTGGTTTTATGACCCTGGTAGGTATCATCGGTGGTGTGATGGTGCTGGGTGTGATCGCCTTGTTGTACGGCATATTTTTCATCATGCCGCAAAATAATGCCCAACAGGCACAGCAAGCTGCTGTTATTTATGCTGCCAATACTGCCACATCCATGGCAGCCACTCAGCAGGCAGCAACCGCCTTCTTCCTGATGACCCCCAGTGCTACGATCCAACCTACAGCCACGAATACGGCTGTAAACACACCGGTCGTAGCGCCCACAGCCACAAACACCCCCGAGGGGGGTGACGCGCACGGCAATGTGTCACCAGAAATGGCGGCAACGCAAACCCTGTCTGCCCAGCTTACTGCCATGGCAGCCGGCGGAGGCGGTGGCGCCTTAACCGTTACTCCCTATGGTACGCCAGGCACCATGCCGGCCACCGGTTTTGGTGATGAGTTTGGCTTCCCGGTTTTGATCGGGATCGGCGCGATCCTGCTCGTACTGATCTTCGTAGCAAGGCGCCTGCGGACCCATTAATCCTTGTCCCTGTAAAATCAAAGACCCTAAAGGTTCCATGAATCTTTAGGGTCTTTATTATTGATTGATTGATTGATCGATTAATTTTACGTGATGCTGGCGGCAACTTCTTCGCCGTGCCCCAACAAAGCCTTCACCATATCCATCGAACGTCCTTCCGCATACACCCGTAATACCGGTTCGGTACCGGATGGCCGGATCAACAGCCACGAGTCATCCTCCAGGATGTATTTCACCCCATCGATACTGGTGATATCCACCACTTTTTGACCGCCAATACTCTTCGGTGCTTCATTGACCAACTTGTGGGTCATTTCATCCTTGGCTACCGGGTGGCGCAGGCGCAAGTCTTTGCGGTCGTAGAAAGCCGGGCCTACCTCTTCCAACAGGTTCTGCACCAGGTCATATAAGCTGGATTTGTAGACCGATACCATTTCGACGATCAACAAGCCCATGATCACCCCATCCCCTTCGGGTATGTGACCTTTGAAAGAGATGCCGCCGGATTCTTCGCCGCCGATCAAAATATCGTCATTCATCATATGGTCGGCAATATGGTTGAACCCCACCGGTGTTTCATACACTTTAAGACCATAGCGGCCGGCCAACCGGTCGATCATGCGGGTTGTCGAAACGGTGCGGACGACACTGCCGGTCCAACCGCGTTTTTCTACTAAATAGCGCAGCGCCAAAGACATGATCTTGTGCGGGTCGACAAAATTACCACGCTCATCCATCGCTCCGGTGCGATCGGCATCCCCATCGGTCGCCACACCAAAGCTGCCCATACCGGCGCCAATCGCCCCGGCTAACGGTCCAAGGTAGCGGGCGATCGGTTCAGGATGAACACCGCCAAAACCGGGATTCATCTCGCCGCGGATCTCGGCCACCTCACAACCGGTGCCCTGCAATATCCCTTTAATCACCCCGCGGCCTGAGCCATACATCGAATCCACCACAAAGCGCTGCGGGTTTTCGGCGATGACGTCAAAATCGATCAGGGTACGCAAATGATCGTTATAGGCAGGGATCGGGTTGAAGCGCTGGATCAGATTCTGCGAACGCGCCAGATCAAAATCCATCAGGTTAGGCCCGCGGCCTTTTTCTTCGTTTTCATTCAGGCAAACTTCCACGCGCCGGCATTGTTCCGGTGAGGCTGAAGCAGCCCCGGCGCTTTTAAGCTTTACACCGTTATAACGGGGAGCATTATGGGAAGCGGTGATCATCACCCCACCGACGGCATTCAGATTCTTGACGGCGTGGGAGATGACCGGGGTAGGAGCATCAGCCTGGCTGAGGAAAACCGTAAAGCCGTTCCCGGCCAAAACACGTGCCACTTCAGCAGCATACCGGTCAGAAAGAAAGCGGGTATCAAAACCTACCACTACTTTTTTAAGGTCGGGCGATCCGGCACAGGGTGTGCAATCGATCCAGTAATCCGATGCCATGGCATCGGCAATCGCCTGACTGACCAAACGTAAATTTGTAAAAGTAAACGTGTCTGAAATGACGGCGCGCCAGCCGTCAGTGCCGAAATGGATCGTCATTTCGTGCTCCTTTGAATGTTAATATGCATCCCATAATGGGATAACCGGCTGATCCCCCAGATTACCAGCCAGGTGTTGGTGAAACAAAGCTCAACAGATCGCGCACAACCCAACCTTCGCGGCCGTCACCCAGGCGGACATGCGCCCATAAGGCGCTTTCCGCTTCCACCGTATCGGCCAAAACCTCCACCTCATAGCCATTCGAAACGCTCACGATCACTCCGGCACTAAAGCTGTGATCGCTGCGGATCATCGCTCCACCGTATTCACCGGCGCTGATGATGGCCATCACCGTAGGTGGTTCCGGGGTGAGGGTGATCGTGGGGGTGGGAGTGGGCATTAACGTATTGGTGGCAGTCAGGGTCGGCCCTGAAAGCGTAGGGGTTGCCTCAGGGGTATCGGTTACAACGAGTGCCATATCAAGTGATGGGGTAACCTGCGGTAAAGCTACATTGGTCACCGCGGCAGTCCCCAACCCACTGATGGTCACAATAGCGGCCACACACACCAGGGCAACTGTTGTTGCCAAAGTATAACCAAAGAAGTTCAAGGGTTTTAGTCCTAAGATGGCTAAAACGATGGTGCCGACCAGAGCGGTCCAGGCAATATGGACGATCAACACGACCAACCCATCCGGGAACATACCAATTGCTCCGCTGGTTAAGCCGTATCCGGCTACCGCGGCAGGCAGGTAAAGCTCATACGCAACAGCCACACTGGTGACCAAAGGGCGTTGGTTGGGAGAGCGCACCAATAAGAAGGTCGTTAAACCGGCGCCAAGGGTGAGCAGGGCGATATCCGGCCAGGAGAAAACCGTGTGGAAAGTAGCCTGTTGGTAGGTAAGCGGAGTGGTCCACACTTTCGAGAGCCACCCGGAGAGCGCTCCCCCGCCGAACACTAACATGCATCCGATGGAGAGACCGCCAAATGACTGTAAAAAGAAGCGGCCGGAACCCAATATGGTGGCAAAACCCAAGCCGATAGCCGGCGCCATGAAGGGAGCCAGCAAAGCAGCCAGGATATATAAGGCCGGTACATCCAGCATAATGGCTACACCTGCAACCAGGGCAGCCAGGATGGTGAAGATAAAGAAGTCGGCTGAGGGAGTAATACGCTGCGCCAGGTCGGAAAGGAAGGCGCTGCGATCGCTTTCTTCACCGGGTAAGATCATCCGCCGTTGGTGCCGCCGGCGGGCAGGGGGAAGTCCCTGATCTCGGGGGTTAAGGGGTTCACTGGTTGGCAGACTCATAGGCGTAAGGTCGCTTTTAACCGATTTGGGGATCCAAGCAAAGCCAATGCCTGGTGAATATCGGCTGCCAGCACATCCGCGTTGTGGAGCGCTGAAACAGCCGTGCCCTCGGGTGAGAGCACACAAACGCCAATCGCTGCTTCACGCAGCATCTCGGCATCATTGGCACCCTGCCCGATCGCTATTACAGTGGCAGGGTTAAGCTGGCGGACATAGGCTGCCTTTTGGGCGCCTTCATTACCCGGTTGGATGCGGGTAGCGGTGAGTTCGAGCTGTTGATCGATCTCCGCCTGGCGCCCATGAGTATCAGCAGTCAACAAGTGGATCTCAACCAATTTCTTCAAGTTCATGATCTCGGCCGCGATCGAATCGGGGATCACCCCATCAACGGCCAAGGTGCCGTTGACATCCAAGACAAGATGTTTGATCTGGATGTGTCCTCGACCGGGGATATCGATCTCAATCATAGGATTATTATAATACATTGACCTGACAGGATGGAAAAAATTGGTATAGCTTTATACCGGTCATTCAAAAATCAAAGGTGTTCAATTTTTTCAATAAAACAGACAGAAGCTTTCCTTCTATCTGTTGAAAATCATTTTTCCAGGTTTATGGATCCTGAATATCCACCATGCCATTACTTAGTTCGGATATAAGGGCTTCCACCAGGCGTTGGTGACCTACCGGGAAGATACCCTCGTTGATATCGTTTAACTGGACGGCAGCCATGACCTGCTGACCGCCCTGCCCGGCCACAAGCTGCGGCCAAATACTTTCGAGGGAAGCCATCGGATCAACGGTGATGGTGACAGCCCAATTGCCGCGCACACCATCCGGCGGGGTTTCTCCCCCGATCAAGATCATCCCTTGGGTTGCCAGGTAGGTCAGGAATTCATCCGAGGCGGCTTCAGGAGCTACATAGACCACATTCAGGCGGTTGGTCGATATTTCATCATACGCTGACTGCCAGGAAGCCGAATCGGTGCCGGTTGGTAAAGCTACATAAATCGGAAAATGTACATAGGGCGGGTAAAGCGGAGAACAGGAGCCGCACCAGTACTGTCCGCCATTTACGAAGGCTTGTTGGGCTTCTACTCCGGTCGGGTCCTCAGAGGGCAGGAATCCAACGGCGCGCCAATCTTCAGCCAGGAGTTCGGCGATATATCCGCCAATGAACGCCTGCTGGGAAGCATCCAAACGGGCTACACTCAAGTTACCGCCTGCTGTGACAGATTGATCGGTAAAGGCCAGGAATTGGGTTTGCGGAGCGGCGGAAGCGACATTGGTTACATCTGCCGGAGCACTTAACCAGACCACAATTCGCCAATCTGCCTGAACATCGGCGGAACCGATGGTATTACGGGTTTCCAAGGTCATCCCACTGGCGGCCGCTAATTCCGATAAGCGGGTCTGCATGGTCTGCACAAGGCTCGGGTTTGCTTCCAGGGGCGCCACCAGAACCACGCGGGGCAGTGAAGTGGTTGGGGTTTCGATGGGCATGCTTGTGGCAGTCGGCAGGGTATCCACGGGGGTTTGATCGCTTTGTCCGCCGTTTCCGTTACAAGCCGTGAGAAGGATCAGAACAAGTAGTAAGCCAAGGGATAATCGTTTCATGGGAACAATTGTACCTGAAAACACCTGAAGGTACACAATTTTGTTGTTTGTGTGTGGAAATTTTTTAGCTGTCGTTGCGAGCGAGCGGACTACGCGAGCGAAGCAATCTGCCTGGAGAAACACCAACCCCTTTTCACATCACTTCTGAGATTGCTTCGTCGCAGCAATCGCTCCTCGCAATGACATTAACGGGGCATTAGGAAATGGTAACGACGAACGACCCCCTCAAAAATCATAGCTCCTAAATGAGAAATCCAAAATTCTTCTTCACTCTTCCGTTTCCCCCATGAACTCCGTCATCGTCACCGCTCCCGGCTGGTTGATATCCTCACGACGCAAAACCTTGCCGAGGGTCAGCCACAAGATCTTCAGATCCAAACCGAAGGACCAGTGATCGACATAGTACACATCCAATTTAAAGCGTTTCGGCCAACTGGCTGTGTTTCGCCCATTCACCTGCGCCCAGCCGGTCATCCCCGGCAGGACATCATGCCGGCGGGCTTGTTCGGGGGAATAGCGCGGCAGGTAACGGATCAGCAAGGGGCGCGGGCCAATCAGGCTCATTTGCCCCATGAGAATATTAATAAATTCGGGGAGTTCATCCAAACTGGTGGATCGCAGGAAATGGCCAAAGGAAGTCATGCGGTACTTATCTGCCAGGGGGTTACCGTTGGCATCATAGGCTTCTTTCATGGTTCGGAATTTATACACGGTGAATATTTCGCCTTTATACCCCGGCCGCTCCTGGCGGAAGAGCACCGGTTTGCCCAGGTAGATCCGTACCAAAACAGCAATAACTGCCATGATGGGTGAGGCGATGATCAATCCAATAAAACTGACCAATAGATCAAACAAACGTTTGCTGATGGGAGCACCGGGTGGGAATAATCGGAACCGCATAGTCTGATTTTACCAGAGGTTGTGTTTTCAATAGCAAGGTGGGCAGATTGGTTGACCAAATCCGCACCGGAAGCGCTGGTAAATGAAATTTATGAAGTATGAAATGGGGGTATTTATTGTCGTACATTCGACCATCAACAAAGCGCTTTAATTTCCACAAAAATGCTGCGCATCAGATCCAATGACGACCCGCATTCCGATGGGGTAGCTCCGCAGTGCCCTAAGATCTCTTGGAGGTGCTCGGTGAACAAGTGCGGTTTTTTCTCAAATGTATCGATCTCGATCAAAGCGGTTTTATCATTGATGAAATAGGTCTCATTGAGGGCAAACAACACCTGCACCATGTATACGGCGGCGCGGGTAAGGCAGCCGGTGGTGTTGTAGATATCCCCGCGCGTGATGAATTTCTCAGTAAACGTGAAGGTGAATTCGATCATCCACAGCAAATCTTGGAGCAGTTTTTGCTTGAGGGCGGCCGGATATGGGGTAACCTGCCGCTTGAGGTTTTCGATTGAGCCGTTGGGATCGAATAAGGGGATGCACACCTTGGTCTCACCCAAATAGGTCACGCTGAAAAATCCGAAGGGTGGCTGCTGTCCAAAATCGTGGTGATGGATACCCTGACTGGCTTCGGTAATGGTCTGTTGAACATGTTCAAGGCTGCGGTATATGAAATCCACCCGCCCTGCTTCCGTATCGATCCACGCCCCGCCTTTGACCCAAGGCCCCCATCCATAGAAATCCGTCACCGTACACAACGGACCGGTGTGGATGTCCTCAGCCACTTTGCGGACCTCCTCGATGGCAAAGGGTTTACCAGCGTGATAATACAGGGCTACATCCATATCCGAATCAGGCCGTGCGTAGCCGCGTGCCCACGACCCGCCCAGGGCAATCCCCGCCATACCGGGAATGCCGGACAGCCTGGCAACTAACGCATCCAAGAATCGCTGTTTTTCAGGAGGAAGGGATGTATTCATAATCCTATTCTACGCCGATTCTGGTCATGAAAGGCATTTTCGGGGTTTCGACAGATTCGATCGCTGGTGGCTTCGATAGGCTCAGGGCTGCGGTGGCTTCGACAAGCTCAGTCACCAGAGGGGAAACCACCAGAGGGTAAACCACCGGAGGATAAAGCACCGGTCTTGTACTCAGCCAACCTCTTCTTTGTTATAATCTATCCAGATATTCTGTTTCGATAGGACGGTTTGCCATGACGAAGAAAGGTCGAGTTTTTTCCGGTGCCCGGCCGACCGGGCGGCAG
>DATMYN010000049.1:0-3821 GCA_035560875.1 Longilinea sp.
ACAAACTTCTTATGGTCCTTATGGCAGAGAATTCGGGCAATATCGCGCCCGGCTACCTGGGCTGTGGGTATCCCGCCGCCGGGCATGGTCCACTGGCCGATCATGTAGAAACCCTTCAACCCGGGCAGTTCTTTCTTGATCGTCTCGGGGATCAGCCCGGGCAGCCAATCCCAGCCTTCGGTGCTGCCCTTCCAATTGTTGGTGTAGCGTAAAAAGGTAGCCGGGGTAGCCACATCCACCACCTCGACATGCTTTTTGATATTTCCAAAGCGCTTCTCCAAGACCTCGATCACCGCCTTGGCTACGCGTTCTTTTTCCTGGGCATATTTCTTGGTGTCTTTCGCGCGCAGGTCACGCCAAAAGGCGTAATTATCAGTCTTTAAGATCACGCGCACGCAGGTCTTGCCTGCTTCCGCCAGGGTCGGGTCGAAATTGTAGACCGTAACCGTAATAGCTGAAAGGGTTGAGCGCTCATCCACCACCAAAGGCTCCTTGAGCCACAGCTCAAGCTGAGAGGGTTCCGCCTGCATGGAGCGCGAAATTCCCAGCGAGACCAGGACCGCCGACGGCCACATGGGGTGCCGGGAGTAGAGGTCTTCGATCTTTTTGTTGACGTATTTTCCTTCCAGCATACGGTAGATGGTATCGTATCCATCGGCGGCCGAGATGACCGTATCAGCGCCGGTATGGGTTTCCCCGTTCTCCAGGGTAACACCCACCGCCCGACCCTTCTCGACATTGATGCGGGTTACTCTGGCGTTGTAGTGAATGCTGCCGCCCAATGCCCGATATTTTTCTTCAATGGCCTTCGAAAGCAGCAGCGACCCACCAATCGGATAGCCAGCGTTGCGGTGATGCAAATGTCCGATGCTGAACAACAGGAAATAAGCCGGGTAATGTGAAAAGAAATCCGAATCCAGTACCTTACGCAGCAAGGGGCTCTTACACTCTTGAACCGTTTCTGTCAAAGACTTGCCCCATTTTATGAGATAGCGCATATAGGGTGCAGACCGGAATTGGCTAAAGTAATAATCGAACGGTGACCACAATTCAATGGGTTTCGAAAGCTGCGTATCGAATTGTGCCAGTTGATATGCATCCCGAACGAAGGCTTTGATGAACGCCGAATCCTCTGGGGCGATGGCGAGCAATTCCTGCTCCAGCTTTTCCGGGTCGGTGTGGAAGGCCACCATCTTGCCGTCTTCATCTTCTATTTGGCTGAGCACCGCATGGTAATGGAACTGCATCTTGTTTAGATCGATCAACTCGTTCCAATAGCGGTTCTGTTTGTAGGCCGGGTTCAGCCCGCCCATGGAATGGATGCAGCCGTCAAAGGTATAACCTTTCCGTTTCCATGAGGTGCACAACCCGCCCGGCAGGTTGTTCAATTCGAATATCTCGGTCTCGTAACCGTTCATTTGCAGGTAGCAGCCTGCCGATAAGCCGGCTATCCCGGCGCCGATGATGATGACTTTCTTTGCAGACATAATATTCCTTTACTATGCTATACAGTTAATTGGAAGATCCCGTGAAGATCTCTTCCAGAGCAGAAACATGGTCTAGAAAAGCAACCCTGCCTTTCGATGTTGCTGATAGAAATGTGCGCGGTTTGCGGTCGACGAAGGTTTTAGCCAGCTCGATGTACCCTGCTTCTTCCAAGCGGTGCAAGTGGGTACCGAGATTGCCGTCAGTCAACTTAAGCAGGTCGCGCAAGTAGATGAAATCCACAGAATTGCCGGTCTCGAGGGCTACCAGAGCAGCCATGATCCGCAGGCGAACGGGTTGGTGAATGACCTCATCCAGATCAGGCATTGTTTACTTCTCCTTGCGGATAGCGAAAACGCCCGCCAAGATCATGATCCCGCCGCACACCACCGCCAGACACAAGAAGAAATATTCGGGGATCAAATAATAGCCGGCCAGCATGCAAACCGTGAACGCCAGAGATTCCCACAGCATGGTCAAATTGAGCCATAATCCCATCACAGCCAGCCACAAGTTGATGATGAGAAGCAGCAGAATGGTCAATTCTTGGGGATTGGCAGGATGGACAAAGAACGCCGCAAGTACCCCAAAAGCGACGAACAGCACCCATAGAAGGGCGATCCGGATGCCAAAGGTATTTTGGAATTTCGTTCGCATTCGAAAGCCAATCGACCAGGAAATGATGTTGCCGACAATATTCAGGGTAATCCAGGCCCAACGTCCGATGACAGCTGGCAGCGAGGCATTGAATTGAGAGATGGTAAAACCGATCATGCATATCACGCCCCACACGATCAAGTGGTAACCGCCTCCCCAGGCGTTTTGGTCTTGGGTCAATTTTTGCTCTGTCAAACGGATGGCTTTTAGAGCCTCACCGGCTTCGGATGGATCAATATTCATTCTATCTCCTAAAGAGTACTCTGCATTACAGAGCATTATAGTATCCTTTTTTCTTTTGACAAGGGGACAATTTATCTCCGTTGGAATGAAAAACTCCCGAGGTTTATTGTCCTCGGGAGTTGGCCGGTAATACTCAGTCTATTTTCTTAATTCTTTGCTTTATCGGCGGCTGCTTTGATCTGTGGGATGTGGCTGTAGGTATGGTTGATATTCGACTGTAATGAAGTACTCAACCACCACCAGGTGCGTTTTCGGGCTGCAATTTCCGCCGGGAGATTCGATACGAATGCAACAATCTCTGCATCCATATTACGGATTTCTTCCATCAAGCGAGCGGAGGTTTTATACACTTCGACTATCGCTTGAACGGAGGCAGGCTGGTTGTCATAATACGCATCGGTATACTGTACAGCATCCCCCACCAGGTCGGTAGCCTGGGCGATAAACAGCCGTTCAGCGAACACCAAATGAGATAAAACTTCCTTGGCACTCCATTCGCTTTTCTCCGGTTGGGCTGAAAGCTCCGCCTCGGAATATCCGGCGATCAGATCGGCGATCTGGTCATTGACTTCCTTATACCGGTCTTCGAGGACCTTGCCCAAAGCTTGCGGTGTTTCGGGTACCGCCGGGATCGAGCGGGCACTCAGGGTGACTACGGTGGTTAATTTCTCGCCACCGCGCTGGTAGATAAATTCAACCGGATCCCCGGCTTTATGCTGACCCAACGTCTGGAGCAGGTCTGCACAGGTGGTGATTTCAAGACCCGAAATGCGGGTCAACACATCCCCTGGCTGCAACCCCGCATCTTTTGCACCCAAACCATCAAACACTGTGGTTAGTAACGCCCCTGATTTAACAGACAGGTTATGACGGGCTGTATTTACATCGGTAATATCCTCACAATTGACCCCCAACATTGGCCGGGTTGTAATGCGTAAATCGGCTCCGGTTTCGATAATGGAAGCCAGGTTGGGTAAGCTGGTGCGCCAGGCATGGTCAGCCTCTTGCCGAAAGGTAGCCCAATCCGCAGCCGGGCCAGCCCCGCGGTGGGTCAACCGCACCAACGTACCTCCCTCGATTGGGTGTAAGGTTACCTCGACCTCGGTAATACCCGGTTCATTACGGCCAAAATAACTGAAAAGAATGGCCCGTTCCGGATCCAAACGGATATACTCTCCACTGGCATAATACCCGCTGTTCCAGGCAAAATAGATCCGTCCGCTTACCTGGGGTATGGCATGGGCAACATCGCAAAGCCATTGGCGTAGCGCCGTTGAGTTGGTAAATGCTGCATACACATCTGATGCCGGAGCTTTAACGAGTTGTTCGTAGGTCAGGTCGTTCAAGGAAACCTCCTGGTTTTTATCTGGTCAATGGTCAAAAATGGTTAATATCCATCATCAACTATACTATTTTAGTATACAAGTTGACTAAAT
>DATMYN010000050.1:0-7406 GCA_035560875.1 Longilinea sp.
CCTTTTATGATCGATAACCGGGCTTCAATCCTTGGCAGGTCCATTTCACAAATTTCCGACCTTATTAAGATGAGATTAGCCAATGTTGACGCGGAAACACAAGAATCTCATCAAATAAAACGGTAGTAAAGGTATCAGGAGCAAGTAATCCATGTCCATTCTCAAGCGTCTGAATCCCAGTGAAAATCCTCCCAGCTCGTCTGGCAGCAATGATGCTCACAACCAACAACAAGGCATCCAAGCCCGTCGCATTGTTGCACCTCCCAGTTCGAGCATGCAAGATACCTATCAAGACCTAAAGAATCGCGTCCAAACGAAATTGCTCGCCGGTTTGGATCCGAGCATGGATGTCTCCAAATTAACTGAAGTACGCCGGACCATCCAAGAACTTTTCGAGCAGATCCTTAACGAAGAGAACATTGTACTTTCCCGGCCGGAACGGGCCCGTCTCTTCGAGCAAATTGCCGCTGAGATCTTGGGGTTTGGACCTCTTCAGCCCTTGTTGGAGGATGAGTCCATCACAGAAATCATGGTGAACGGCGCCAAGAATATCTATGTCGAGCGAAAAGGTAAGATCCTGCGCGTACCGCTTACATTTGAAAGCAATGACCATGTGATGCGGATCATAGAGCGGATCGTTGCGCCAATGGGCCGCCGTGTCGATGAATCAAGCCCGTATGTAGATGCCCGCCTTCCGGATGGGTCGCGTGTTAATGCCGTCATTCCTCCCATCTCTCTTGTCGGGCCGGTATTAACCATCCGAAAGTTTGCCCGTATCCCTATTACGATCGAACAGTTGATCGAATTTGGAACAGTAACAGCGGATGCGATAACCTTCTTGAAGGCATGTGTCGAATCACGGTTAAATGTGGTAATTTCAGGTGGTACTGGTTCAGGGAAAACCACCCTATTGAACGTACTTTCCGGTTTCATACCGGGCGATGAACGTATCGTCACCATTGAAAATGCGGCCGAGCTTCAACTCCGCCAGGAACATGTGGTAACGTTGGAATCCCGCCCGTCCAACATTGAAGGTAAAGGCGAGATCACCATCCGTGCCTTGGTGATCAATGCATTGCGCATGCGCCCCGACCGCATCATCGTCGGAGAGATCCGCGATGAAGCAGCTATTGATATGCTCCAGGCAATGAACACCGGTCATGATGGTTCAATGACCACTGCCCACTCCAACAGTCCTAGAGATACCCTGGCTCGTATGGAAACCATGGTACTCATGGGCGGTATGGAATTACCCATGAAAGCGATCCGGGAGCAAATTGCCTCTGCCATCGATCTGGTCATCCACCAGGAACGTATGCGGGATGGTACCCGTAAGGTTGTCAACATCACCGAAGTTACCGGTATGGAAGGTGATGTGATCACCATGACCGATATCTTTGTTTTTGAACAGCAAGGGTTTGAAAATGGCAAGGTCATCGGTCGTTTGCGACCTACCGGTTTACGTCCAAAATTCATGGATAAGATCGAAGCATCTGGTATTCATATACCAGCGCAGATCTTCTCCTCAGCTCAATCGGGACGGAGATATTAGGAATGTCAGATCTGGTGAGAGGGTAACGTTATGAACATGGACCCTATGATCATCCTATATGTAGGCGGTGGTCTTGCCGTTTTACTATTGGTTGTTGGAGTGGTTGTTTCCATTACCAGTGAACGGTCTTTGGTTGAAGAACGTATCGGTCGATACGTTGAAGGTGAAAAAACCACTAAAGGTCCTGCCGCTACTCCCCTTACCGATTGGTTGAATAAAAGGGTTGAGAGGTCCAGCTTTGGCGAAAAGATCTCCAAGAGCTTAGCCAGAGCCGATCTGCGGTTAAAGCCCGGTGAATACATCGCCTTGATGTTGATCGCCGCAGTTGGCGTTGGGATCGTAGCCTGGTTTATATTCGGTCAGAGTATTCCCTTTGGTTTAATCGGCGCGGTTGGCGGAATGTATCTCCCCAATATGTATGTACAGAACCAGCAAAAAAAACGTCTGCAAAAATTTAACGAACAACTCTCGGATATGTTAAACCTGATGGTAAATGGTTTACGGGCTGGTTACTCCACCATGCAAGCTATGGAAGCGGTCGCCAAAGAGCTTCCTCCACCTATATGCGATGAATTCCGCCGGGTTGTGCAAGAGATGTCTTTGGGTGTACCCATGGAAAAAGCCTTGGATAACCTGCTTAGGCGTATCCCCAGTGATGACCTTGATCTTTGTATCACCGCCATGAACGTACAGCGCGAGGTCGGTGGTAACCTGGCTGAAATTTTGGATACCATCTCCTTCACGATTCGCGAACGGGTGCGTATCAAAGGCGAGATCCGCGTACTTACAACCCAGGTAATGTATTCCGGTAAATTCCTGGCAATATTACCGCTTATCGTTATGGGTATTTTGTACTTACTGAACCCGGCGTATATGAACGAATTTTTTAACCCCGCTAACAACACACCCTTCCCATGCGGTTATTTTGCCCTCGGACTTTCAGCCGTTTTGATCGCTCTAGGATATTTTGTGATGACCAAGTTATCAAATATTGAGATCTAGCGGCGGAGGATTGTTATGATAATTGTTCTTATTCTCGTTGCCATTGTAGTTATCGGCGCAGCCATTTTAGTGGTTATTGGTTTACGTAACCCGCATGCGACGGATGATCGGATCTTACAGGAACGTCTGAGTGAATTCAGCCAACGCGGCGAAACACCCAACCTGGAAAATATTGAATTATCCCAACCTTTCACCGAACGTATCATCTATCCGGTTGCCCGAAAACTTGGCGAGATCGCCATCCGCTTTACCCCTCAAAATGCTTTACAGTCCATTTCGAAAAAGTTGGAATTGGCAGGTGCTCCGGCTAAATTAGATCCAACCCTTTTCCTCTCCTTACAGTTCATTGTGGCCGGTTTTTTGGGCGGTGCATTGTTATTGGTTTTCTCGGTAGGCGCTAAAGATTGGCCGCTGGGTCAAAAACTGCTATTGGTCGCCGGTGGCGCCGTACTTGGTTTTTTCTTGCCACAACTCTATATCTCATCCAACATCAGCCGCAGGCAAAAAGAAGTCCGAAAACAAATGCCAGACGCGCTGGACCTGCTCACCATTTGCGTTGAGGCTGGTTTGGGTTTCGATGCAGCCATGGCAAAAGTCAGCGAAAAATGGACTTCCGAATTATCCATGGCATTTGGCCGTGTCATTCAGGAGATCCAGTTGGGTAAGATCCGCCGTGAGGCGCTGCGGGATATGTCAGATCGGCTTGGCCTGGCAGAAATGACCAGTTTTGTGGCTGCCGTTATCCAGTCGGAAATGTTGGGTGTAAGTATGGCAAAAGTACTTCGCATTCAAAGTGATCAAATGCGGGTGAAACGCCGCCAGCATGCAGAAGAGGAAGCCCATAAAGCCCCGTTGAAAATGCTTATCCCAATGGCGCTCCTGATCTTCCCATCCCTCATGATCGTGCTGCTAACACCTGCTGGTATGCGTTTGATGAAATCCGCCCTTAGCGGTATGTTCCAATAATTCATTTCGGATCGTGGAGGGCCTTGAATGACCCTGGCCAATCTACAACGACCGTTCGCATTCTCCCTGTATAAGGGATTGTGGAAGGTTGTGGATTGGGTTTTCCCACCCTATTGCGCTGCCTGTGGTAAATTCGGTGAGCGGTTGTGCTCTCACTGTGCGCAGCTTATTCAACCCCTTGAAGAACCCTTGTGTATAAAATGCGGGCAGCCGGTAACCACCGGGCAAGTCTGCTATGCATGTAAAGCCAACCCCCCGGAATTCATTTCGGTTAAAGCTTATGCACCTTACACAGGTGTTTTGCGCGAGGCGGTTCATGCCTTAAAATATAAGGGAGACCTTGGACTTGCTGAGGTGTTAGCCGGTTATCTTGTACAGCTTTATCACTCCAATCCCTGGCAGGTGGACGTGGTTATTCCGGTACCAGTAAGTACCCAACGGAAACGTGAACGTGGGTATAATCAGGCCCAATTATTGGCACAACCGTTTACCTGGCAAATAGGATTACCGCTGGCGGTGAAAAGTTTAGAAAAAGTCAAAGAGACCCAAACCCAAGTACATCTAGCCGCCCGCCAACGGATTGAAAATGTAACCGGAGCTTTTCGTTCCCGGTTCAGTATGCAAGGGAAAACGATATTACTAATCGATGATGTCATCACAACCACAGCAACCATGCGAGCATGTGCCCATGCTCTACGGGAAGCTGGCGCCGCTCGAGTATTTGGATTAGCCCTGGCTCGAGCCATTCATGGACTATCACCAACTTCCGGCGGTATCCAATCCGCCGAGTCTATTTAACCCTATTTTCTCAGGAGGAAGCCATGACCATCAAAGCTGAAATATTTGTAAAGAACATGGAGTTGACCGATCGTATCGAAGAGTATGTCAGTAAAAAGATGGGAAAGTTGGATAGATTCCTCACCAATGTCGAAGAAGCCCGTGTCGAGCTATCGTATACCAAATCAGCTCGCAGCGCTTCAGACCGGCAAGTCTGCCAGATCACTCTGCGCGGACGTGGATTTGTTTTACGCACTGAAGAACGATCAGCCGATATCTTTACTGCTTTTGATAACGCCATCGAAAAGATCGATCGCCAAATCGAACGCTCAAAGAGTAAACGCAATCGCGGCCGCGGCGACGGCACCCCGGCGTCAGAAGTATCCATCGAACCGGAAGCCCTATCCGAAGCTGAGGCCGAAGGGGCTCCGGTGATCGTACGCCGGAAAACATTCACCATGACCCCCATGGACGAGTTAGAAGCGATCGAACAGATGAAATTACTGGGCCATGAAAATTTCTTCATCTTCTATAACGGCAACACCAACGCCATAAACGTGCTGTATGTCCGCCGGGACGGCAATTATGGTTTGATCGAACCCAAGATCGGATAAAATTATCCGGTATAGCACGAGAAAAATAAATAAAAATCTCCCGCAGGTATTGCCCGGACAAGGCAAACCTGCGGGATTTATTATCCAAAACCTTGACTTGTCAGCCATGCAAGCCTGCGCTATAATCGACCTGTTTTATACTTACAAAGAAGGGCCTAAGGACTGGATAGTATGATCGATGTAAATGATCTTCGCAAAGGCGTGATTTTTACCCTGGATAACAGCTTGTACCGGGTTTTGGAATATAGCTTTAATAAACCGGGGCGCGGTAATGCGACTATTAGAATTAAAGCGCGCAATATTCGAACTAGTTCCACCATTGAAAAAACATTCCAATCCGGCGACCGGATCCAAGACGTCCGCCTGGATTACCACAACGTTCAGTATCTTTATAATGACGGTGACCTGTATTATTTTATGGATACCGAAACCTATGAACAAACGGCCATTTCGAAGACCGTGTTAGGCGATAGCGTTCTCTACCTGAAAGAGAACATGGAAGCCAAACTAACGCTGTATGGTACCGAACCGCTGGATGTTGAACTGCCTACTTCGGTAGATCTTGTCATCTCGCACGCTGAAATGGCGGTGAGAGGTGATACGGCTACCGGCGTTACTAAAAAGGTAACCGTTGAAACCGGTGCTCAGGTGGATGTCCCATATTTTGTGAATGAAGGGGATACGATCCGCATCGACACCCGCACCGGAGCCTATGTTACCCGTGTAACGGATTAACCCCGTTCGTATCGAATTAATTTGACGCCTGTCCCTGGATAATTGAACGGGGCAGGCGTTTCTCGACCAGGAGATAACCCATGCGTACACCTGCCGGTACAGAATGTCCGTATTTTTATGGTAATTACTTCCGCGGCCGCAGCCAGGAAGAATGCCGCCTGATCGGTGACGCAGCACCTCCGCGCAATTGGAAGCCGGAATATTGTAAGAATTGTCCGGTGCCCGGAATTACTCGTGCAAATTCCTGCCCCACTATGACTTTAAAAGCAGAAGTAAATCCCGGGTTATTAAAGCGGGGGAAAAAAATAAAAGTTACTGCCTATTGCACTCGTTCCCAGAGTGTTGTCACCGAACCGCACGTCGGTTGTGGAGTATGCCATCAGTTACCGCCAATAATTACGGAAGAAAAATGACCCCATTGACCCTGCTGCTTGATCTTGACGACACGCTGATCTCAAATGATATCAACGCCTTTCAATATGCCTATGTGAAAGCACTAGGGAAAAAACTGTCCCCGTTTGTGGACACACCAAAAATGGCCGCTGAACTGATCCGAGCCATTGATGGGATGATTGCAAAGAATACCGCCCGTCTGACTTTGGAGCAGGCTTTTGATGATGATTTTTATCCGGCTATTGGCGTTAGTAAAGAAGAAGTCCGGAATGCGATAGATGAATTCTATATTGAGATATTCCCCACCCTGCAGCCGTTGACCTCGCCCCGTCCACAAGCGATATCACTTGTTGAAGAAGCCTTCAAAAGAGGATGGCAGGTGGTTGTGGCAACCAACCCGTTGTTCCCGCGCACAGCCATTATCCAACGGCTTGAATGGGCCGGTCTCTCTCCCCAAAAATACCCATTTTCATTGATCACCGATTACGAAGGTTTCCATTTTTGCAAACCAAACCCGGCTTACTTTTCTGAAATCCTGGCAACCATAGGTTACCCGGACCAGCCGGCCGTGATGGTCGGTGATACACCCATCATGGACCTGGTACCAGCCGCCCAATTGGGGATCCCCGGATATTGGGTAAACCAACCTGCTGATTCATCTTATGAAGGCGCTCACACGCTTTCTGCCTGTGGCGATTTGGAAGGGGTGATCCCATGGATCGACAGCATCTACACCAGGCTTGAAAAACCGGGATATACTACGCCGGTTCAATTGAGCGCTCACTTAGCCGTTGTTCCGGCTTCCTTCCAAACATACACAAGCGCCTTGGATCCTGCAGCATGGCAGCGTAAACCAACCGAATCCGAATGGAGCCCGGTGGAGATCACGGCTCATCTTCGCGATGTGGACCGGGAGGTTTATCTCCCCCGCCTTAAAAGGATCCTGGAAAACGATAATCCCTTCCTCCCCGGTGAGGATACGGACCGGTGGGCTGAGCTGCGCCAATACAACACCCTGGATGGCTGCAGTACCCTGCAAGGCTTTTTTGCGGCGCGTCAGACTCTGATCGATCTGATCTCGAATCTACCTGCCGAAGCCTGGGATCGCCCTGCCCGGCATGCCATTTTTGGCCCAACCACCCTGGCGGAAATGGTGACTTTTATCACAACCCACGACCGGGCGCATGTTCAGCAATTGAATAGTGCAATTAGCGCGAGCTAGCACCATCCAAGCCGTTTTTAACGGTTTGTAAACAATTATATGAGTTTCATTAGAACACCCTCTCAGCTCCTTCAAATCCTGGAAGAGGGTGATAGACATTGGTATAATCTCTTCTATACTAAAATTTGCTTCATCGGTTATGTTT
>DATMYN010000051.1:0-9709 GCA_035560875.1 Longilinea sp.
ACCGGTATGGTATGTTCAAGTAAATAGCGGTTCTGCCAAACACCCCCGCTCAGGGCAACCGTGCTGCAGCCACTGGTTTGTTTTACGGAAAGGCAAAGCTGACGGCATAACTCGACTATGCTGTTATGAAAGCGGGCCGACAGCATGGGGATTGTAACGCCATTGCGCCAATCCCGGAGCATATCCTTCCATACGGGGGTGGCATCAATACCACTATCGTTTATCTGAAAGGTATAATAACCCGTTTCATCCTCTTTTACCAGGGCTTCCATTTCAATGGCTGCCTGACCTTCGTAGGTTGCCACGTCTCGAATCCCAATCAGCGCGGCGGCAGCATCGAACAGGCGGCCCATACTGGAGGTGGGCGGGCTGTTGAGGCTTTTTTCCATTTGAAGGCGCATGGCAAGGCGTTCTTCATAACAAATCGCCTCACATACGGGTAAATCAGCTTCCCAATCCAGACCGGATTTCCACAGATGGGCTAAGGCCATGCGGGCCGGTTTGTGTACGGAGAGGTCACCGCCGGGTAAGGGGATATAATCGAGGTGGTACATGCGCTGGTATTCTTTATAGCCGCCAACCAAGACTTCACCACCCCAAATAGCGCCATCCGTACCCATACCGGTGCCGTCAAAACTCAGGCCGATCACCGGCTCATCCGTATCCCAGCCGTTATCGGCCAGCACCGCAGCCAGGTGAGCATGATGGTGTTGAACCTCGATCAAGGGCAGGTTTTCGCTTTCCGCTTTGGTGTGGGCGTAACGAGTGGCTAAATAATCGGGGTGAATGTCGCAGGCGATCAATTCGGGTTGGATGCGGAACAGGTTTTGATAATGGGCAATTCCTTCCTCAAAGGACTGCAGGGTTTCCAGGTTTTCCAGGTCCCCGATGTGGTGGCTGAGGAAGGCATAGCTTTGGCGGGTAAGGCAAAAGGTATTCTTTAATTCTGCCCCGGCTGCCAGGATACTGGGTACTTCGATGGGGAGGTTAAGGGGTTGCGGGGCATAGCCGCGCGCCCGGCGGAAAAAGTAAGGCCGGTTAAGCGCCAGGTTCATGACAGAATCATCGGTGCGCATATGTACCGGTCTGTCATTCATCAAGAATGCATCGGCGATGTCCCCAAGGCGTTGGCGGGCTTCCTCGTCCTGGTAGGCGATGGGCTCCTCGCTGCGGTTGCCGCTGGTCATCACCAGCGCTTGGGGGAAACCTGCAGCCGGTTCGAGCAGCAGCCAATGCAGGGGCGTATAAGGCAGCATGAAGCCCACCGTGCGTTGACCAGAGGCGACCTGGGATGCCAAAGTGCACTCCGGTTTCTTTTTAAGCAGAACGATGGGGGCTTGGGGTGAAGTAAGTTGGGTTTCTTCTGCCAAATTCACTTCTGCAAAGGTACGGATGTCTTCAAGAGAGAAAGCCATAAGGGCAAAAGGTTTATCGGAGCGTTTTTTACGCCGGCGGAGCGTCTCCACAGCTTGCGGATTGGTGGCATCGCACGCCAGCAGGTAGCCGCCCAAGCCTTTAATGGCTACGATCTTGCCGTCTTTGATCATCTGACGGGTCAGGCGGATGGCATCATCCCCGAATACATCCGGCATGGAGGGCTGTTCAAGCCAGACCTTGGGACCGCAAACCGGACAGGCGACCGGCTGGGCATGGAAGCGGCGGTTGGATGGATCGGCATATTCCGCGGCACAGTCTGGGCACAAGGGAAAATCCGCCATGGTGGTTTTCGGCCTGTCATAGGGGATATCCTTGATGATGGTAAAACGCGGACCGCAGTTGGTGCAGTTGGTGAAGGGATAACGGTAGCGGCGGTCGTGCGGATCGAACAGCTCGCGCCGGCAGTCGGGGCAGGTGGCGATATCGGGAGAGATGGGGAGGAACTGACCGGGCTGGGGTTGGCTGGTGAGGATCTCAAACTGCGCATAGCCATGTTGGGACTCGGAAGAAAAAGCGATATCGTCGATCACCGCCAATGGCGGCGGAGAATTCCGTAAGGTATTCGAAAAGTCTTCGACAGCGGAGGCATGCCCCTCGACCCAGATCTCGACCCCGCCAGAGGTATTGCGCACCCAGCCGGTGAGGTGGTTGCGTTGGGCTAAAGAATAGACAAAGGGGCGGAAACCCACCCCCTGGACAATTCCTTTGACCCGAATGGAGACAGCGGTCATACCGATAAGGCCTGGTTCCGTAGCCAATCCACCCAGGCATCCATACCCTCACCGGTGGTACATGAAACCGGGAAGGTGATGAGCCCCGGGTTGAGCATCTCAACACCCTGGCGGAAGTAATCCATGTTAAATTTTACGTAGGGCAACAGATCGATCTTATTAATAATAAGGACTTGCAGGCCACGGTAAATAGCCGGGTATTTGTAAGGTTTATCATCGCCTTCGGGCACGCTGGCGATGAGGGCGTTAATATGGGTTCCGAGTTGGAAGGCAGCCGGGCAGACTAGGTTGCCTACATTTTCGACGATCACCAGGTCCAGATCATTAAGCGACAACTGCTGCAGGCCTTGATCCAACATGGGAGCATCCAGGTGACAGTCGCCGCCTGTGTTGATCTGCACGGCCGGGATGCCCACGGCGGAGACCTTGTCGGCATCGATGGTAACCGGAGCGGTGTCGCCTTCAATGACACCTAAACGAAGGGCAGGGGATAAACGTTGGATGGTGTTTAGGATCAAACTGGTTTTCCCGGCACCAGGAGAGGCCATGAGGTTTACGGCGAATACCCCGGCATCATCCAAGTGCTGCCGGTTGATCCCGGCCACCTGATCATTGGCATTCATGATGCGCTCGACGATGGGTACGCGTAGGGTCATTGCTTCTCTCCTTTTTCGATGGCGATGCTGTCAACATAGAATTGGTCGCCGCTGATCACTTTAATCCGAGCACTATGGCATTTTGGGCAAGGTTCCAGATCTCTATCCAATTCATATTCATTGGAACAGTCCAAACACAGGATCTTGGCCGGAATACGCTCGAAATGAAGTTGGGCAGCGGCACAGATCGAATTTTCAGCGATCAGCTCCCAATAAAATTGAACTGAGTCATCCACGATGCTGGATAAACGTCCCAAGGTGATGTAAACATCGGTAACCCTGGAAGCGTTCTCTTTTTCGGCATGTTCCACACAAATTCGCAAGATGCTCTCGGTTACGGATAATTCATGCATGCGGCGATTATAACTGAATTAGGACAAAAAGTGTAGACTTTCCCCCAAGCCTAGAGCAAACCGGTATCATTTACTGGTTTGAACGATCACATCCAACAATTGAAGACGCATGGTGAGCATACGGCTGGCAACCACGTTGGCAATCCGGCGCATGACGACAAAACCGATATCGTGGTCCTCTTCACATAGATGTGCCAAGGTGTCCGCATTAAAGGCCAATAGACGCGAAGGTTGTGTGGCACAGGTTGAACCCGTGCGCTGGCGAACCACCGGAGTTAAACTGGACCAACCGATGAAATCCAAGGGTTCGGCCACATAGGTAGGCAGGTCACCGTGAGAGGGAACGTGATGGGTGACCCGCACCTGACCTTCCAGCAGGATATACAATGTATCAGCGCGGTCCCCTTCATTAAATAAACATTCTCCCTTATCAATCTGGTGGACACTGACGATGTTAGCCAATTTTTCCAATTGGTTTTCTTTCAGATCCAGAAAGCAAGGGATACTTTTTAATGTTGTGATGATATCGGCTTGAGTGAACATACGATCCTTAAAGTACTATTCTTCTGATTAAGTTTTATCATCCTTGCGGATTACCGCAAAGTGTAATCCGTCATCCCTGCGAATAAATATTGTCACCGGAAAGACCGCTGGCAGGTTCCCCAAATATGACCTATATCACCCCAGAGTCATTCCAAATATTTCAAGATCAATCCAGCCGCCTCTGCAGCCAGTTCTTTGGTGCGCGGACTGAGTTCATTACTAAAGCCAAACTCGTACCCTCTGACGGAGATCAGTCGTCCGGTTGTAGCTGCGCCATACAAGGATTGGGCAAAACTGAGCAAGGTCTGAGGGGTCATGTGGTGGGTAAACGGCGACTTTTGGTATTGTGCTGTCAATACCTCATCGTGGAGCTCTTCAGGGACCGCACCGGTATGGGCATCCACAAAAATCACCCGGTCAAAGCCAGCAATATAATCCGCCTTATCGGGGGTCAACTGCAGATCGTAAAGGAAGGTGACATTCTCTTTTGCGTTGGCGAATTCTTCATCACAGGAAGCCGGCAAGGGCAGGTCACCGATGTGTTCCGCTACCTGGCGTAAGATATGCCAGGATACCCCATCATCCTGGCGATCAGGATTTCCATAGCCGAAGATCAAAACTTTCAACATTATTCTCACTTGATAAGGCAAGAGGCAGCCGGTGTGGAGCTTACTGGTTCTCCCGGCTGCCCCTTGATCGGTTCAAAAGATCGGAAGGTTAATCTGCGTTGCGAGTAACCACGTTCGCCAGGTTACCTTCAGCGTCATACACTTCCACAACCATCGGCATTTGGCCCACGGCGTGGGTTGAGCAGGATAAACAGGGATCATGCGCCCGTACGGCAGCTTCGACCCGGTTCAACATGCCTTCGGTGACCTGTGTGCCGGTGATGTAGGTTTTGGCGACACTATCGACGGCTTCACACATGGCCCAGTTATTATTACCGGTGGCAACTATCAGGTTGACTTTGGTAAGCTGGCCATTTGCATTGGCCCAATAATGGTGCCATAAGGTACCGCGGGGAGCTTCGATAACACCCACGCCTTCACCTTTTGGTTCGTGTTTGGTGTTGAGGATATCGGTTGAAAGGATCTCAGGATCATCCAACAGAATACGCACGCGTTCAGCAGCAAAAAGGGCTTCGATCAGCCGGGCGTAATGGAAGTAGAGGGTTTGTTCGACCGGCAAGCCTTTATTGATGGCTTTCCAGTTGGCGAATTCCTTATCAGCCATTGGGGTACCGATGTGGTCAACAGTGTTCAAACGACCCAAAGGACCAACCCGGTACACACCCTGCGGCCAACCCATTTTCTTGTAGTAGGGGAATTTGAGATAAGACCAATCTTCCACGTGTTCGGAAATGTAATCCAGGTACTTGCGGCCGTCAAACAGCTCAAGCTGTTTGCCTTGAACATCTACCAGGCGGACATTGCCGTCGTAAAGTTCGAGTCCGTTGCTGGGTGTAACCATGCCGAGGTAGCCGGATTTGAGAGGAGCAAACTTCTCCACGTCTTCCCGATTCTTCTCAGCCCAGCCTTTGAAAATGGTGAGTCCGGTGAGGATGGTCTGGATGTTCTCATCCAGGTCTTTCAAGATGGCATCGCGGTCAGCAGCTTTAAGCGACCGGTTGACGCCGCCCGGCACAGCAAAGGTCGGGTGGATGCGGCGGCCGGAGAGGGTATGGATGATCTCCTGGCCGTATTTGCGCAGCATCACTGCTTTGACCGTCAGCTCGGGATTGGCACCTAATAAACCAACCACATTGCGGGTAGCGGGGTCGGAATCCCAACCCAATAACAGGTCGGGTCCGGCCAGTTCAAAGAAATGCATACCATGGCTTTGGATGATCTGCCCCATGTGTAACAGATCACGCAGCAGAGAAGCCGGGCGGGGGGGCGGACAGCCCAAAATATCATCGCCGGCTTTCGCTGAAGCTAAATGATGACTGACAGGGCAAATACCACAAATGCGCGGTGTGATCTGCGGCATTTCAAAGATCATGCGGCCTTCGCAGAATTTTTCAAAACCACGGAATTCATTGACATGCAGATAAGCATGCTCGACCTTGCCTTTACCATCCAGGCGGATCGTGATCTTGGCGTGGCCTTCGATACGAGTTACGGGTTCAATCGTTATCTTCTGGGTTACCATGCTCATCTCCTTACTGCCACTGTAAATTCACGCCCTTGATCTCAGGCTTACGGCCCTGAGCAAGTTCGGCGAGAACATAAAAGATCACGTCGGCATCCGGAGGACAGCCAGGAACAAATACATCCACGGGAACGATCTCGTGAACAGGGCGGACGGTGGTCATTTGAGCCAGTTCGGGATCTGAAGGGATCTTACCGGACTCATCGACACTTTCCGCTTCAATATAGGCACGTTTAAGCGTGTCTTCAATGTTGAAGAAGTTTCGCATTGCCGGGACACCACCAAATACAGCACAATCGCCCAATGAAACCAACACCTTGCAGCGTTTGCGCATGCGGTGAGCCACTTCTTCGTTATAGGTATTGGCGATACCGCCTTCAAGGATGCCTACATCAACACCGGTCTCATCCGGTTCTTTTAGATCGGTGATCGGGGTTGCCCGCAGATCGGCCAATTCGATGACCTTGACGATCCTTTCGTCCATATCCAAGAGGGACATGTGACAACCAGCGCAACCCGCCAACCAATCGGAGGATACTTTAGGTTTTGCCATGAACTAACTCCTTCTTATGCTTTCAGTCACTACCAATTAAACGGATTAAAGCTCAACCACGGCAGCGCGCTGCTTGAGGGCTTTCTTCCAATCCTGGTCAACCTTCACACCGACAGCATTGGCTAAATTGGTCAATGCCACAGTAGAAGTTAGAATGCCTTCTTCGGGGTTGATGGCTTTATGCGCTTCTTGAATTGTCCCATCCAGGCTTACATAGTGGCCGTCTTGTTCAAGCCAATTGGTAACCGGCAAGACAACATCGGCTTTTCCGGTGAGTTGGGAAATGTAGCTGGACTGTACAGCCAGGAACGGAACACCGGCGAGTTGTTTGAGCAAGTGCTGGGCGGGTTCTTCATCGCCCAAGGCAACAAACACAGCCTGGTGACCGCTAAGGACAACCGGTTTATCAAGGCCATATTGGGAAGCCGTGAGGCTGTTGGCAGAGCCCTTGGGGCTGATAATAACCGCTTTAAGGGCTTTCGCCAGTTCGATCAAGGCTTTTACAGTCTCAACATCGGCTTTACCGTACACGAGGACAGGTTTTTCAATAGCTAAGTAAGCAGCCGCTTCTTCAACCTGTTCAACCGGGATACCGGCTTTTGCTGCGGCTTCGGCTACACCCTTCGATTTCGTTACTGCGGCCGTCAAAGCAGCTACAACATCCTTCTCGCTGCCCTTTTTCGGTTTGAGTGCCAAATTGGCGAAGGTATCCAAGCCATTGACGGTGTTATCAACCACAACTAGGTTCACACCTTGAGCCAGAACACGCTTGACAAAGAAACCAGCTACCTGATGATCCTTGGTGAGGTCCAAATTGAAGGCTAAAACCGCTCCAGCTTCTTCCAGAG
This sequence comes from Longilinea sp., assembly GCA_035560875.1. GTDB lineage: Bacteria > Chloroflexota > Anaerolineae > Anaerolineales > Anaerolineaceae > DATMYN01. The sequence goes on from DATMYN010000051.1 coordinate 7,273, forward strand.
CCGATAATTTCGCTTCAAACGGTTTTCCGTTTGCTTCAGCCACGGCTGCACCGGCTGTTGTTCCGGCGCCTTCTTCGGTTGTTGTTACCAGATCACTCTTCAATCCATCGGTGAAGATCTGTTTGAAAGTATGCAGGGCTTCGGCAGGCAGGCGAGTGGAGGCGATGGCAGCAACCTTACCACCCTTTACCTTGGAAGCGATCACATTGAGGGCTTCATCCCAGGTGGCGGCTTTTAAGGCGCCATCTTTACGGACTAAGGGGGTCAGCACCCGTTCGCGGTGGTCATCCATGGGGGTAAAGCGACCGAATTCGCATATGACCCCGCCGTTGATCTCAGCATCCCAATTACCTTCAATGCGGACCAGGTTGTTATCGCGGGTCAACACATTGATGCCGCAGCCAACCGAGCAGCTAACACAGATGGTTTGGGTTGTGTCAACCTGGGTTTCACGGCCGTGATAAGCGCTCCAGCGGTCGATGATCGCACCGGTGGGGCAGACCTGGACACAGGAACCGCAGGAGATACAAGAACTGGAACCCAGGGGTAACCCGAGATCGGCAACCAAGATCGAGCGGGCGCCGCGTTCTTCGATACCCAGGGTGTAATTGCCAACCAGTTCACCGCACACACGTACACAGCGGCGGCATAAGATACAGCGGTTGTTCTCCAGGATGATGAAGGGATGCGAGGCATCCACAGGGTAAGAGTTCCAGTTTGGCTGGAGGGGCCAATGGGTCATACCCTCGGCATAAGCCGCATTTTGAAGTTCGCAATCACCGCCAGAAACCTGGCAGTAAGGGCAGAAATGATTGCGTTCGCTGAAGATCAGCGAGAGGACAAACTTGCGGGCTTCATGGACGCGCGGGGTATCCGTGCGGACGACCATGTTGTTATTGATCGGGAGTGTGCACGAAGGCTGCAAAGTACGGGCGCCTTCAACTTCGACCAGGCACAGGCGGCAACCCCCATAAGGGGTCAGGTTGGGGTGATCACACAGGGTTGGTATCTCAATCCCCGCCTGGCGTGCGGCTTGCAAGACGGTCAAGCCTTCCTGCGCTTCAAGCGTTTTACCATCAATCGTTACGTTGACCATAATCAACCCTCTCTATATCCGAGATATTACTAAAAATGACGCCGGCCGCTCATCGGGCACACACCCGTGGGGCAGACCTTGAGGCGGATATGGGCTTCGACTTCAGCCCTAAAATACTTTAAGATGTCTCTGATGGGTGTGCCGGAGGTTTGGCCCAGACCACAGTTCGACATTTCATACAATTGAGTGCTCAGGGTATCCAGATCATTCAGGTCCTTCATGGAACCAAGACCTTCGGATATGTTCGTGAGGATCTCAAAGGCACGCTGGTTACCGATCCGGCAGGGATTGCATTTACCGCATGACTCAACCCTGAAGAAGTTGATCAAAACGCGAGCCAGATCAACGACACAGGTATCATCATCACAGATCAATAAAGCGCCTGAACCAAGAGCCACTCCGGTTTTGTTAAATGAGTCAAAATCCATGGGAGTGTCTTGCAGGCTGGCCGGGATGATAGACCCGCTGGAACCGCCGGTCTGTGCCATTTTAAAGGAGGCGCCATTTTTGATGCCTTTTCCATAAATGGCAATGACCTCACGAAGGGTGATACCCATTGGTACTTCGATCAAACCGGTCACATTGACATGACCGAGAATGGTGTAGACCTTTGTACCCGGGCTGGAAGGGGTGCCGATCGAGCGATACCATTCCGCACCCATACGAAGAATGGGAGGGACATTGGCGAGCGTTTCAACATTGTTGACCAGGGTGGGTTTACCCCATAAACCGTGAGTGGTTGGGTAAGGCGGGCGGGCACGCGGTTCACCGCGTTTACCTTCAATGGACTCGATCAGTGCGGTTTCTTCGCCACAAATATAAGCGCCGGCGCCGCCGTGGACATGGATCTCAAAATTGAATCCGGTACCGAAAATATCTTTGCCTAAGAAGCCCATTTCATGGGCTTGTTTGATGGCAGCTGTCAGCCGTTCTTGGGCAAGCTTATATTCTCCACGAATGTAGACATAGCCTTCATCGGCCTGAATGGCGTATCCGGCAATGATCATGGCTTCGATGATGGCGTGCGGATCGCCTTCCAGGATCAAACGATCCTTAAAGGTTCCGGGTTCACTCTCATCGGCATTGCAGACGACATACTTTTTGTTCCCCTGAGCTTTAGCAACGAACTTCCATTTGGTGCCGGTGGGGAAGCCGGCGCCGCCGCGGCCGCGTAACCCGGATTTTTCCAACAGCTCGATCACCTGTTCGGGTTTCATCTCGGTCAGGGCTTTAACGACCGCTTTATACCCATCGTGAATGATGTAATCTTCAATGCTATCCGGATCGATCACGCCGGCCCGTTCCAGAACGACCCGTTTTTCAGCGGGCATGGTCCCTTTG
>DATMYN010000052.1:0-4754 GCA_035560875.1 Longilinea sp.
CCAATATAGTAAGATCAGGGGAAGTTGTCATAGGCTAATTTTCAGTTGTTGAATTATAAACCCAACTGGTTAGTGCGTCAAGAAAACAAAAACGGCCGGGGGGTAACCAAGCCGTTTGATTTGTTCGGTCGAGTTGCGGTATTGACCTAAAAATAGGGTATGCCGATTTTTCCAAATATCAATAAACAAGCTGATCCCATGATGCAGACAAAAAAGAGCAGCATGAGAGCGATCACAAATCGTTGAGGAGCCGTCATCCCTAAAAACAGGGAATCAGAAGACCCTCTCCGGCTGCTATATTGTTCTCCGGACGGAGCTTGTTCTTCGTTCTCAAAAGATGACGCCGCGGAATTTCTAAGGTCGTCTAACATATCTCTCCTCCTACAAAGAAGATCACTCTAATTCTACCAGACGTAAGTGAACATCGCCAACAGCAATTTCGATATTTTTTCCATCCGGAGTTTGTACAATTAAATACCCTTGCGGGGTAACCCCACGCAGGATACCGATCACGGGTGGCTGTCCATCTTGTTTTATCATCACCACTTCACCTCGAAAGGCCAAACGCTCTTCCCAGGCAGCCATGAACGATCGATCACTCACTTGGCTGCGCCAAACCTGCAAACTTCTGAGAACTTCTTTTAAGATCTGCCACCGGTCAACGCAGCAGCCGGCTTCCGTCTCCAAGCACGCCGCGGGAAAAAGAAGTTGGTCCGCAGGTGGTATGGAAGATGGTGCAATATTAATGCCAATCCCTAAAACCAAACCCTTCAATCGCGTCCCATCCCAAACAGCCTCAGAGAGGATGCCGCACACCTTTTTTCGGTCGATCAACACATCGTTTGGCCACTTGATTTGTGGTTTTAACGCTGTCTGGCTTTCAATAGCGAGTGAAACGGCTAAACCGCCCAGTGGAGAATATAAAGCCAGGGAAGGGATTTCTTGCTCGGTGGGTCGAAATAGTACGCTAAAAGCCAGGGATGAACCGGGCTCAGTGATCCATTTACGAGAGCCGCGACCCCGCCCTGCCGTTTGTTGGTCGGTTACGATCACCGAAAAATCTTGCACCCCATGGTCCAACCATTGTATCGCGTCATCGTTGGTCGATCCGGTTTCTTGACTATACCCAACCTGATTGATACCAGTATCTTTGAGGATATCCGCTAATTGCTGTGTATCCATGTTTCTCATTGTACCTTATTCTTACCTACGAAAAACCATATAAAAGTGGAGTAAAATGGCATCAGCTTGAAAGGATATTTTCTTAATGAATCAAAAAGACGATCGCGGGAATATTCACCCCGTTTTTCCATTTTATTCGCCAACCCTTCCAACAGATCCTGGGGCTACCCAACCGCACCAACCTAGCCAACCGGTACAACCATACAACCCCTTTACGAATCCGGTCGTTAAATCCCAAGACCATCTTTCATCGTACCAACCTGTTTATTTAACTCCCAAGGGTATGAAGAAGAATAAAGGCTGCGGGTGTTGGACGACGCTGCTATTTATCGGCATATTAATCGGTTTACTGTTCTACCCCTTTCAATCACGATTGCTCATCATGGGCGTCGACCGCCCGCCAGAGGGCACATGGCAAGGACGGACAGACACGATCATCATTATGGATTTCAACCCATGGCTGGCTGAATTACCCATGCTTTCCATCCCAAGAGACCTTTGGGTAGTGTTACCGGACAATTATGGTGAGAACCGCATCAATGCGGCTCATTTCTTTGCCGAGATTGACCAACCAGGTTCTGGACCATTTGCCTTGATGACAATTCTAAGCCGTGATTTTGGGGTTACCCCCAATTATTACCTGCGCCTGAATTTCGAGGGCGTTGTGGATATCATCGACGCCATGGGGGGTGTGAATATTGACCTGACCGAACCAATGGGAGGGCTTGAAGCCGGTAGTTACCATTTGGACGGGACCCAAGCTCTGGCCTTTATCCGCAGCCGGGCAGGTACGGATGATTTCTTCCGCATGGAACAAGGACAGTTCATGGTCAGAGCAATCGTAAGACGTATGCTTAATCCGTTGACGTGGTTCCGGATTCCATTTATTTTTGCAGCCGTTGCCAGTAATGTGGATACCAATCTGCCCATTTGGGTGTGGCCGCGCTTAGGGATGAGCCTGGCGTTACACTTGAACAGCATCGATAACCGGACCATCGACCGGGATATGGTCACCGGGTGGACAACAGACGGCGGGGCGCAAGTACTCTTACCGAATTGGGAGTTGATCTGGCCGGTCGTTCAAGAGATGTTCCCGTAAGGGTTTCCCTTCGTTAAGAATCAAAAGACGCTGAAAGAAAATTCTTCTCAGCGTCTTTTCTTAGTTCGTGAAAAGAACTTAAGATGTGATCAATGTTCCAACGGGGTCGCCCAAAATGGCTTGTTTTAGGTCCGTCTCATCCCATAGGTTCAAAACCAAAATCGGCAGCTTATTTTCCATGCATAGACTAATGGCGGTACTATCCATCACAGCCAAACGGCGGTTAAGCACGTCAATGTAGGTCAATTTATCAAACTTGACCGCATCCGGGTTGGTTTTTGGGTCTTTATCATACACACCATCGACTTTGGTGGCTTTGATCAATACATCTGCGCTGATCTCCATTGCCCGTAAAGCGGCGGCGGTATCCGTTGAAAAATATGGGTTACCTGTTCCACCGCCAAACACAACCACCCGTCCCTTCTCAAGGTGTCGGATGGCCCGCCTGCGGATATACGGTTCGGCTACGGAACGCATTTCGATGGCGCTTTGAACGCGGGTGAATACGCCCACGCTTTCCAACGAATCCATCAAAGCCAATGCGTTCATTACGGTGCCAAGCATGCCCATATAATCAGCCGTGGCTTGTTCCATCCCCATGGCAAGTCCCTCGCGGCCGCGCCAAAGGTTCCCTGCCCCGATGACAATGGCAACATCCACACCCATCTCGCGGATCTCACGGACCCGCCCGGCGATCTCTAAGGCTCGTTTGGAATCAATGCCAAAACCATTTTCACCGGCCAGTGCTTCACCCCCCAATTTAAGTAACACCCGATGGTATTTTACACTTTCCATATCGCCTCCTGGATAAGATAAAAAAACAGGCCAACCTTGGGGTTGGCCTGGGTGTTTTACTTATTCACCGCTTTCTGAGGTCTCACCCAGTGCCCAGCGGGCGAAACGGCGAATGACAACATTTTCACCCAATGCAACCACAGTCTGGTTGACAAGCTGCTGGATGGTGATGCTTTCGTCACGGATATACGGCTGGCGAAGCAGCACGGTTTCGTCTTTGAATTTGGTGATGGAGCCTTCGACGATGCGAGGTAAGATCGCTTCTGGTTTACCTTCTTCGCGGGCTTTCGCCTCAGCGATCTTGGTTTCATGCTCGATCTCAGATGTGGGGATGTCTTCCTCACGGATGTAGATGGGAGAAGAAGCCGCAATCTGCAAGGCTAATTCATGGGCCAGGTGACGGAAGGCTTCACTGCGGCCGACGAAATCGGTTTCACTGTTCAATTCAACCATAACGCCAACACGGCCGTTTCCATGCGAATATAATTCCACAACGCCTTCACTGGCTTTGCGGTCAGACCGCTTGGCAGCCATGGCCAACCCTTTTTCACGTAAGAAATCAATAGCAGCCTTCAAATCGCCATTGGATTGCTCTAAAGCTTTTCGGCAATCCAGAATACCGGCGCCGGTGGTCTCACGCAGCTGTTTGATCTGTTCGGTAGTAATAGCCATACGCATCCTCTTTTCTGTTTTAAACCGCCGGAAAATCCGTCGGAAAGTTATTCTTTAACATCCTCGACGCTGTCCTCGGAATGACCAACCAATTTGGCCAGAGTAGATTCGCCAAGCAGATCATCTTCGGCTAATTCAGGTTCTTCGTCAGCAGGACGGCGGGGAGCAGAAGTCCGGACTGGTTGTTCGGTGGTAGCATCAGAACCTTCGGCGAAATCATCCTTCCGGATGGCTTTGCCTTCCAATACTGCGTCAGCAATTTTACCAACCAACAGCTTAATGGCACGAATAGCGTCATCGTTTGAGGGGATAACGAAATCCACACCACTGGGATCGCAATTGGTATCGACCAAGGCGATTACGGGGATTTCACGTAAGTTAGCTTCATGAACGGCTGTATATTCACGGCTGACATCAACAACAAATACAAGGTTGGGAAGATCGTGCATTTGGCGTACACCACTTAAGCGTAGCTCCAAGCGGGTGATCTCACGATCGACCATCAGACCTTCTTTTTTCGTCAACCGGTTGATATCACCGGAGGTCTTAAGCCCTTCAAGGCGCTCAAGTTCTTGGATACGTTTGTAAATGGTTAACCAGTTGGTGATCATACCGCCCAGCCAGCGTTCGGTTACATACGGCATGCCGCAGCGGATAGCTTCTTCTTTTACTGTCTCTTGAGCCTGCCGTTTGGTACCGACAAACATTACACTACCACCGGCCGCGACGGTATCGCGCACCAGGTTGTAGGCGGTATTCAAGCATTTTACGGTTTGTTGAAGATCGATGATATGGATGCCATTGCGTTCCGTAAAGATGAACGGGCGCATCCGAGGGTTCCATTTGTTGGTACGGTGGCCGAAATGTACACCGCTTTCCAACAAAGCTTTCATGGAAATTACTGTTGCCATTATTCAATTCTCCTTTTGCGTTTTATCACCCGCCCCTTTCATCCCAGCCCCTCACCGTCTATGACGGCACGCAGGGTTGGTCTGGAGGCGTGAAG
>DATMYN010000053.1:0-2836 GCA_035560875.1 Longilinea sp.
ATGGGGTTGCGGCAGGTCAGCAATCGATCCCCCTGGTGTTCAATTTTACCGATCCCGATATAACCAATGACGTCACGGCAGAGGAATTGGGTATTACCGAATTGATCTATGCGGAGACCTCTTACTTCCGCGGTTCAACCACTGCCCGGATCCAAAACATTACGATCGCCTCAAGCCAATTCCACGGGCTGCTCATCCCGCCTGGCGCTACTTTTTCGATGGCGCAAGCCATGGGAGATATCAGCCTGGATAATGGGTATGCCGAAGCCTTGATCATCGATGGTGACCGGACCATCCGCGGTGTGGGCGGAGGGGTCTGTCAGGTAAGTTCGACCCTCTTTCGGACGGCCTTCTTCTCCGGGTTTCCGATCCTTGAGCGGCACGCCCATTCCTACCGGGTGGGTTACTACGAACAGACTTCCACCGGCCACAATTCCAATTTAGCCGGGATGGATGCCACCGTATTCTTCCCCCTGGTCGATCTGGTGTTTGTCAACGATACTCCCTACTGGCTGCTGATGGAGACCTACATCAATACCTCCAATTACAGCCTGACATGGAAATTCTATTCGACCTCCGACGGCCGGACGGTTGATTGGAGCACCACCGGCCCGGTGGATACAGTAGCTCCCCCGGATGACGTGTACAACCTTAACCCCGACCTGGCTCAGGGCGAGATCGTACAGGTGGATTATGCTGCCGAAGGCGCCAATGTAACCGTTGACCGGACCGTCTATCGCAACGGAAGCGTATATTTCTCGGATAGTTTTTACACCCATTACAGCGCCTGGGCGAATGTTTATGAATTTGGACCCGGCACGGATGTGCCTTACCAATCAAATCCCAGCGAGTGATCTGACAGGCATTTTTGATGGTAGAATCATCGCAGCTTCTTTACATAGGAGGATGACTGATGGTAGACCAAGAACTCTTGAAAATATTACGCTGCCCGGTTTGTGTGCGTCAGGGAAAAGGCGTTTTAGATCTCGTTCGAGACGGACAGTGGCTTGTTTGCCAAGACTGCGGCCGGAAATATCCGATCGTTGATGACATTCCCGTAATGCTCATTGAAGAAGGGGATAAATGGGTTGGCAGCAAAGTGGATGCCCTTCCGGTACCCCCCCCTCAACCAGGATAACATCCTCATTGGCCAAACCGGTTGCTTGTTCAATCCTGGCACCCTACTTGCAACCTAATAGAAAAGTATATTGGCCACTCTAATAAGGGAACTCAAAATATGGTTCGAACCCCTCGTCAATACGTAAAAAAATCCGCCCGGCCGGATGGTGTAGCCATCGGGATCCTGGTCGGTTTTCTCATCCTGGCCAGCATCACAGCAACCTTGCTGTTCATCTTTGTCCGTAATCTGACCGTTGGTTGGACATTGACCGATCTGCAAGGTGTTGCCGATCCCGGCAGCAGTTCTGAGCCTTCCACCGATCAAGCCGTGGCGGCTCTGCCGGATACTCCGATGCAAGAGGCAGGTCCGACAGCCGAGCCCTGGGATGGCGTCAGCCGCATCACCGTCCTCTTCTTAGGGCTGGATTATCGCGATTGGGAAGCGGGCGAAACCCCTCGCTCGGATACCATGATGCTGCTTACCCTCGATCCAATCTCCGGGACGGCCGGTATGTTATCCATCCCGCGCGATCTGTGGGTGAATGTACCCGATTTTGGATATAACAAGATCAATACCGCCTATTATTTTGGGGAAGCCTATCACTTACCGGATGGCGGCCCCGGACTGGCTATGCGCACCGTTGAAGAACTGCTAGGCATACCCATTGATTACTACGTACAAGTGGATTTCTATACCTTCATCCAGCTCGTTGATGAAGTTGGCGGGATCCATGTTACCCCCAGTGAAGATATCACTGTGGAGCGGATGAGCAACGGTTATGAAGAATTACTCCCGGCTGGTCAGGATATCCTGATCGATGGTGAACTGGCCCTGGCTTACGCCCGCGAACGCCACCTGACCGGGGACGATTTCGGCCGTTCTGAACGCCAACAAGAAGTGATCATGGCTGTCCGCGATCAGGTCCTTAACTGGGACCAACTCCCCAACCTGATCGCCAGAGCACCGGCGATCTACCAGGAAGTATCCAACGGCATCCATACCAATCTCAGCCTGGGTCAAGCCCTACAGTTAGCCCAATTGGCTTTACAGATCCCACCCGACCGGATCACGCGCGGGCAGATCAGCGCCAATGATGTGATCGCCAGCACGTCGCCGGAGGGATTGGATATATTGATCCCCATCCCGGATCAGATCCGCATCGCCCGTGATGCTGTCTTTTCTACCGGCGGATCAGCTGCCCCCTTAGCCATCTCCACCGACCCGGCCGCTTCTTTGACCGGTGAAGCTGCCCGGATATCCGTACAAAACGGTACGTACACCGAAGGCTTGGCTGGCTCTACGGCTAATTACTTGACCAGCCAAGGGTTGAACGTGGTCGATCAAGCCAATGCGAACTATACAGCCAGCACATTGATCTATGTCTACGGAGCAAAACCGTACACGCTCAGTTATCTGGTGACCTTGTTCAACGTCCCCAGCGCCAATATTTATAACGCTTATGATCCCAATGCGGCCGCGGATATTGTGGTCATCGTCGGCGATGACTGGGCTTTGTCTAACCCTATGCCGTAATCTACACATTACTATTTGATCGAAAAGGCAGCCCAACCGTTGAATGGGCTGCCTTTTTTATTGCAAGGTAAAGACGCGATCAACACAAGAGCGTGTGGAAAATATGTCTTTCACGTTAAAAAGCCAAGCTGGTTTGTTAAGATTCAACGGGAAATTTCAACCCGTTTCCCCCCGTTGAAAGAT
>DATMYN010000054.1:0-6169 GCA_035560875.1 Longilinea sp.
GAAAAAAATAGTAAGCCTTGTTATTGTATTAACCCTGCTGCTGACTCTCAGCGCATGCTCTACCGGTAGTGGACAAGCTGTAACCAATGACGCCTCGACAGACGACGCGACCAGTTCGGTGGTTGCTACCATTGTGAGTGAAATCAATGCTTCCACACAGACCAGCGCAGTCGTCGCCAGCAGTTCTGATACGGTCAGTGTTGCCAGCGACTCGGACTCTGAGGACGACTCGAGTTCCGGTCCGTCAGATGTGGTAACCGCGATCGTGCTGGGCGATACCATTACAGTGGATGGCGCCGGAGCGGAAGTGAACGGGAATGTTGTTACCATTACAGCGGCCGGTACCTACAGCGTGACCGGCGTGTTGAGCAATGGATACATCGATGTCAACACATCCGGTAAAGTGTACTTTTTGCTGAATGGGGTCACGATTACTAACAACTCAGGCCCGGCGCTGATGATCACCGATGCGAAAAAGGTGACCATCATCTTGGGTACCGGTACCACGAACACCTTCAGTGATGCCGCCAATAACAATGAAAATGACGCTGCCATCTTTACCAATGATACCCTTGTCATCGAAGGCGATGGTGCACTGGTTGTGAACGGCAATAATGTGGAAGGCATCTCCAGTGATGATGACATCATCATCAACAGCGGTACTATCAGCGTCAGCGCTGTGGATGACGGTCTAAATGCCCATGATGACATCACCGTCAACGGCGGTACCCTGTATGTGGTCGCCGGTGGGGATGGCATTGACTCGAATGGGACGATCAACATCAACGGTGGGATTGTCTTCTCGTACGGCAGTACGGCCGGCGGAGACGGCGGGCTTGATTCGATGGGTGAAATGATCATCACCGGTGGGACGATCTTTGCCGCCGGTAATACCATCGGCGCTCCCAGCACCAACTCGACCCAGTACTCGCTCTACGCCAGTTCCGGGCTCACCCTGGATGCGGGAACCATTATCCGCATCGAGTTGGATGGGGTTGAGATCGCCACCTTTGCCCCGACCCGCAGCTACCAGAATGTATTGTTCAGCTCCCCGAACCTTACCGATGGCACCACCTACCAGATCTATGTGGGCGGCAGCTACAGCGGCACATCGGTGAACGGTCTCTATTCCGGTGGTACCTATGATGCTTCTTCAGCACTCACTTCGCTGACAGCCGTCGCGGCTGCATCCCCAAGCGGAGCCGGGATGTTCGGCGGCCCGGGCGGTGGAGGCGGTATGCCGGGTGGCGGCCAGCCGGGTGGAATGCCTGGCGGGGGCCAGCACCCATAGAATTGATTGCTGCAAGGGCGAGGTTACCTCGCCCTTGCTTTTTTTTCTTCGTAACTGGATTATGCGGGCTTCTGCCCAAGGTGCTTGACATAACAGCGGCGGCGTTTATGCTGCCGGGTCTGGAAGTACTTCCACATCGCCTGCACATCCAGGTTGAGTTCCAGGTTCGGGTTGGATTCAACGTATTTGATACCATGCTTCAAGAAGGTGGTATATACCTGGTTCATAACCAGGGCGTTCACCCCCCGGCTGCGGTATTCATCGCGGATGCCCACCAGATACAGGTCGGCGCGGTCGTTCTTTTGCATGGCGCGCAGGAAATGGATGAACCCGAAGGGGAATAAGTCTCCATGGCTCTTCTGCAATGCTTTGGAGAACGAAGGGAAGGTGATCCCAAATGCCACCGCCCGGTTGTTCTCATCCATCACGATCGGGATGTATTCCGGGTTAGCCAGGCCGAAGTACGAATTGATGTAGCCCTGCACCTGCGCTTCGGTGAGCGGGACGGTGCCGTACAGCTTACGGTAAGCCTCATCCAGCACCTCAAAGATCTGTGGAGCTACCTTGAGCAGGTCGTTCTTGCTGCCCTTGAACATGTGCAGGTTGTAGCGCTTGGAGATCAATTCGGCTGCTTTGGCAATTCTTTCCTTGGATTGATCGGTGAGGGTGAACTCATACTCCACCCAATCTACATCCTTTATGTATCCCAATTCCTCAAGCCGCTTGGGGTAGTATGGATAGTTGTAGTAAGTAGCCAGGGTGGCTACATTGTCGAACCCTTCCACCAGCATACCTTCGCGGTCCAGGTCGGTAAAACCCAGCGGGCCGTGGATGCCTTCCATCCCCAGTTCTTTGGCCCAGCCTTCCACCTGCCCGATCAGAGCTTTCACCACCTCGGCGTCATCGATGAAATCGAGCCAGCCGAAGCGCACATACTTGTTGCCCCATTTCTTTTCGTCTTGCGGCAAGTATAAACCGGCCACGCGCCCGACGATCGTATTATCCCGGTACGCCAGCCAGTAGCGTGCTTTGGCATCTGCGAAAGCCGGGTTCTTGTCCCAGCGCAGCGTGTTCATCTCGTCGGCGAACATGCTTGGGACGTAATAGGGGTTGCCCTTATACAAACTGAGCGGAAAACGAATGAAGGTTTTGAGGTCGCGATGAGTAGTGACTTCCCGAATTTCGATGGTCATAAATGGATCCCTCTCGCAAACAGAATGAATTGAAAAACCGAAAATAAATAACGTACTGCGGATCAAAAACCATTGCTACGTTTATAACACTTTACCTATCGTTCAGTTACCGCGGTTAATCCCGATTAGCGTTGAATTCTTTCACAGCGTTTTTTTCATTCATCCTATTGATCGGTGAAGGCCTTTCACCTTTCCGGCAAAGGGGGATGGTTCATGCTGGTAGATCCGGCGGTGAGGCGGGTGGATGGGCACCAGCACAGATAACTGCTCCTGGTTAGTACGCCCGTCACGCCCGCTCAGGCAGATGTTCAGGTCCATCGTATAATCCGCCCGCACCTCGCAGCCAGACATGGGGAACCACTCGCCGTAGATATAACATACCAATTGGGCGTATTCGAGCGGATCCAGCACCCGCGCCGGGGTAAAAGCAGCAAAAAAACCGGGTTCAAGGCTGCGCGCCAGCATACCCGGTGGCGGCTCGGGCGGGTTGACCTCCACACACGCCATATGCAGCAGAGAGTCGTTCAGCGGGTCGGTCACCTCATAGGAGATGACCACGTCCGGGGTAATACAGTAGGGGATCTCTCTCAAGCGCGGGATGAAGGTCTCTTGCCAGAAGCGCGGGATGCACAGGGTATCGATATTCTCAGCGACTGTCGTACGCATCTCCATCCCCACCAAATGGATCGGACCGCGCTCGATGACCTCAGCCTGTATCGTGAACGGCAGGATGCTGCGCCGGCTGCGTTCTTCCAATTGGAGGGAAAAGGCATTCAGGCGGTCGAAGTTCTCCAGGCTTACTTTGCGTGTGCGGCGGAAGTCCCCGGGCGTCACCCCGTATAGGTTCAAAAAAGCCCTCGAAAAAACCGCCTGCGAGTCGAATCCGCAGTCCAGGGCAATATCCAGGGCGCGCCGGCGGGTATAGACCAACTGGCGGGCTGCCCAGGCCAGGCGTTTATTGCGGATAAATTCCTTAAGTGAAAAACCGGTGATGGCCGGGAATACCTTGTAAAAATGGGAAAGGGAATAACCCGAACAGGCTGCAATAGCCGCCAGGTCGAGGTCTTCCATCAAGTGCTGGTCGATATAATCCACCGAACGCTGGATGCGGTCATCGTACTTCATGTCATGATAATAAACCAAAATTCACCGTTTTATCCAAAATTTGATCTTGTTTTTCAAAAGATAAGAAAAAACATCAAAATCATTGCGGTGCGGCGGGTATTATTACGCTTGTCGGAATAACGCGCGCGAATTCAGGTCGATTGAGGAGTAACGTGATGGGACACACATTTAGTGAGATCAAGATTCAAGAATTGCCCGCCATGCGGGTGATGAGCTGCCGGGTTATCAGCCCTGAACCGGAAGATGATTCTACCCGCATGCTGGGGAACTGGTTGGCACAGCACGGGTTGAGCGCGAAAGGGCGGCGCAACTTTGGCTTCGATTCTCAGGTCAGTATGGCAGAGGCGCAAGCCGGCTTGCGCGGCTATGAATCCGCGGTGGTGGTACCGGAAGGGGTGAAAGCGGATGACGGTATCCAGGAGCGCTTGTACGGAGGCGGCATGTATGCGGTGATGACTGTGATCAATGCTTTTGAAGCCCCCTTCGATTCGATCCTAAGCGGATGGAATCATCTGAGTGAATGGGTGCACAACAGCCCGCAATGGGATTGCATATACGGCCTGTGCTACGAGGAAGTGGTGGCGGGTAAGACCGGCAACGATCTTATCCTGTACCACCCGGTGAAGGAACGCAAGTAAGGGTAAGTAAGCAACAAACGGCTGCTCAGACAATGAGCAGCCGTTTTATGAAGTAATGAGGATTTCAATCGGGGGTGATTACCTGGGTTTCCAAATTAAGTAGCGATCATTGCTATATACATTTTCCCATTCGGAACTGTGACCTAGGGAGACTGCCAGTTCTTCCAGATTGGAAACCATTAGGATATAGTCCGGGTGCAAATCGGTTGACTCAAGCCACGTGTTCAGGCACGACAGATTTTGAATACTTATACAATCGTACAGTCCTGCGAGTTCATCATATTGTGTATCCATGGTTCCCAACCATTCGCTGCCCCAAATTCCGATAACCGGCTCCCTGTGTGAAAGGTAGGGGAACCATTCATCTTCTTGCGAATCGTTTGTGTAAAGCGAAAGATAGGTCTCTTGCGGGGAAGTGTTATTTTGTAAATAGGATCCGGCATCCAGCATATCTTGATCAAGCAAGGGGTGTTGTTGGGTGAAAGTATCAAATGACAGCCAGTAAAATGGGATAAACAATCCCATTATTACCAAGCTCGAAATTATTTTTTCTGTTAGTTTATTGGGTATCCTGATCTTCGATGTGATTAATTGATAAATATTCGAAACAGCATAACCGATGATAAAGTAACACACCAACATAATGGAGCGCTCACCCTGGTTTATGACCACTGATAATACCAATAACAACGGTAAGGTAAATTTTTTATTGATCAACAGGAAAGCTAAACCGACCAAAACAAAAGCAAGAAAAATCGGACTGCGGTATACACACGCTAAACTTTCCCATAGTACAGGCAGGATACTGCCGGGATTTTGAAAAAGACGAATGATCGAGAATGTACCGTGTGATTGTGAAACCGTAGAGAAGATCGAGATACCATACCGTTCAACCATCAAAAATATCCAAGGCAGGGCGACCATTAAGCTGACAATGGCTGCCGTGACTGCTCCAAGCCAGGTTTTCCGCTTTTGAGGGTTGGTAAGTACCCAGGCAATGAACCAAAAAGCAAAATAGAAGGCATATCCAACATGGGATAAGACAGTTAAGCCAAAGAAGACCCCCGATAAAACGGCATCGCGCCAGCGGAAAGATCCAACCATGCGGTCAAAGAAATAAACAGCCAGCAAACCTAACCCGAAAGCCACACATCGAACCACACCGCCCGATTCCGTTTGCAGCAGATACAAAATAGAAGAACTAGAAGCAAGTAATAAGGTAACCACTCCTCCAAACTTTGACCGCAGCATGCGCCGGGCTAATAAATAAATCGGCACTAACGCCAATAAACTAAATACCGGTGGGGCGAAGCGTAAATATGCCCAAGTTGGTACTCCCAGCTTGAGGAAAACCGCCATTAGATATAAACCAAGCGGCGGGTAAGCAAAGGGAATTCCGCCCGGTCCGTAAAAGGGAGTATTCAATGGTAATAGGAAATTTACCCTGGCTATGTCTTCCGCCATTTGTGTGTATAAACCGGCGAACCCCATTGGGTTATCGTATTTGATCGCGTTGGTGAACAACAATGGGATGCTGGCAAGCAGGGCAAACCAAACGATAACATTCTTTTTGTCCAGCCATGCAAATATCTCTTCCTTATACTGGGCAGGATTCCGAGAGGTGGTATTTTGATAGACAAGAACCTGAAAACATGTCAGACACCCTAAAACAAGCACCGGACATAATCGAAGTAAACGGGCCGGATCACCCCGCAAATAGAGAATGAATAGGAAGATGATAAAAAGGGATAATAAGAAGAGGACGGAAAACCACTTAGACCCAAACAGCTCGGAAACAAGACCATTCCCACGACTAGTTTGTTTGACCAAAAAAAGTAAACATAGGATGAATGCTAAAGCAAAGACGCTGCCGATCATTAACCAGCGCTCTAAAGAATATCCTAGCCACACGCTGTTCTTGG
>DATMYN010000055.1:0-2006 GCA_035560875.1 Longilinea sp.
CATCCTTAACATCACTGGTTTATCATGATATTGTCAGGTTTTCTATCTTTTCTTTGGAGAGGAATATGCTCAGTATTACTGAAGAACTATTGGTGCTGACACTGGATTTAAAGCATGCGCATGTACCGGATAAGATCAGGCCGCGGTTAAAGTATGCTCTAGGCGGGGCATTGCTAGCTCAATTGCTTGAAGCGGGTTTGATCGAGATCAATGACCACCAGCGAGTTCAGGTCATTCAATCTGAACTTTCCAATGACCCAATCATTGATGAAGCTGTTCAATATATTTTAGAAAGCAGCAGCAGCCGCAAAGTAACCCATTGGGTAAGGATTTTCAGCCAACGCACAAAAAAGACGATCAATGCTCTAATCGATCGATTGTGTGAAAACCACGTATTGGATATCACCAGGTCCAGCTATATTTGGTATGTCCCTTTTGAGCCAGCCCTACCGAATGTTGTCTCGGCGAAATATTGGTATAAGGATAAATTGCGCCAGGTGGTACTAAAACCCGATCTTGAGCCGAGTGCTCATGAAATGCTCTTGCTCCAATTGATCCATGCGGCCGATTTGGAATCTATGGTATTCACTAGAGATGAACGAAAAGCTGTCCGTCAATGGATCAAAGAAAAAGGGATACCGGGTGGTATCCCTAATGCGGTAAAAGATGTTATTGATGAAGAAATGATCTAGCGCCCGTATAACTGCTCGCGGATGCTGGTGATCTGACGGCGCAGGTTGTCGTCGCGTTCGACCAGGTCGTTCATTTTATCGCAGCCGTACATGACCGTAGTATGGTCGCGCCCACCCAAGGCGTTGCCGATCTGGGGCAGGGATAAGCCCGATTCTTCGCGCAGCAGGTACATGGCGATCTGGCGGGGGATGGCGACCTCATGCGAGCGGTCGCGCCCGGTGAGCATTTCGGGGGTAAGGCCAAAGGACCTTGCCACCATGGCAACCACCTGGCTTGGTTCCAACGTGCTGCGCTGGGGCAGCAAGTCCACCAGGGCGGTGTTGACCAGGGACAAACTCAAGGGGTAGCCGCTCAGATCGGCGTACGCCAGCACACGCGTCAGGGCTCCCTCCAGCTCGCGGATGTTGGATTGGATATGGCGGGCGATCGATTCAAGGATCTCGGCCGGCACCTGGCGCCCGGCGCGCTCGGCCTTTGAGCGCAGGATGGCGATGCGGGTTTCGATGTCGGGCACCTGGATATCCACGATCAGACCCCACTCAAAGCGGGAGCGCAGGCGTTCTTCCAGGGTTACCATGGCTTTCGGCGGCCGGTCGGAGGAGATGACGATCTGCTTGCTTTGACCGTGCAGGGTGTTGAAGGTATGGAAGAATTCTTCCTGGGTCGATTCCTTACCGGCGATAAATTGGATGTCGTCGATCAACAGCACGTCAATACTGCGGTAGCGTTCGCGGAAGGCGGGAGTGTTATGGGTGCGGATCGAGTTGATCAGGTCGTTGGTAAATTCTTCGGAAGAAACATACAGCACCTGTAAGCCCTGCTGGGCACAGGTGTTCCCAATGGCGTGTAAGAGGTGGGTCTTGCCTAATCCGACACCACCATAGAGGAAGAGGGGGTTGTAGGCTTTGGCGGGGCTTTCAGCCACGGCCATGCAGGCAGCATGCGCCAAGCGGTTGCTGGCTCCCACCACGAAATTATCGAAAGAATAGCGCGGGTTAAAGGATGTGCGTACGGAGGAAGCTTTTATGGCATTTTCAACCGGTGCCTCACCGGCATTATCGGCATCTTGATGCCAGACCACGAAGCGCACTTTCACCGGTTGGTCCATCAGACTTGTCAGCAGGTCGGTGACGGTATCGGAAAGGCGCGTTTCTAGCCAATCGCGGGCGTAAGCATTTTGTACACCCACGGTAAATGTGTCTTCGGTGTAAGAGACTAATTCAGCGTGACGCACCCAGGTGTCGTAGGATGCCTTTGGCATCTGCATCTGAAGTTGTCCCAATGTCGCTTGCCAGGCGCTTTGATATTTCATA
>DATMYN010000056.1:0-3980 GCA_035560875.1 Longilinea sp.
GACAGCAAATAACAAGTTGAACTGCAACACATGTTATTGATAACTTTAGACACCATAATGATTCCATCCAATCCAAACGAAAATCAAAACGTTGACTAAAAAAATTTAAAGTCCGCTCCATTATTCCAGGATAATGGAGCGGACCTGACTGACGGATTTCTTTTATTTTGTTTTTAGGGGATTTTGATCCGTTTATACAGGCTTAAAGCCAAACCTGCCATGCAAAGGTTGGCGGTTAAGGCAAAAAAGGTGAATGCGGAAATACCGAGTTTCGCCAACACGATTCCCAACAACCAGGGCAGTACCATGCCACCCACGCTGCCCATCGAAGCTACCACACCGGCAGCTTTTCCAGCATCTTTCGGAAACACGGATGTGGTGATTGCGATCATGGTTGGGTAGACCGGGCCAAAACAGAAACCCATTAACAGGATAGCGACCGTCGAGAGGATAAGATTTCCATGCCCTAGGATGAGCAGCCCTCCAGCCAGACTCGTGCCGATAAGAGTTGCTATCAGAATTCGATGGGCAGCCAGACGCATGCCAAGTGTCGCGCTGACCATCCGGCCGGCGGTGAGCATGAGCCAAAAGCCGGATGTGATCAAAGCGGCTTGCGCCGCTTGGACATCACTGGCTTGCTGCATGAAAGTAGTCGTCCAGCCGCCAACGCCATTTTCAATACCGACGTAGATCAGGATCAATAAACCAAACGCCCAAACGACCGGGGTGGTGTAGATCAGATTTTTTGTAACTGTAGCAGCGGAAGCCATTCTCTCCGGAGGATTTTTAAATAGACCCCGTGCCAGGATTAATCCGAGAATGGCTAAGGCGTCTAGCGCCGAACTAAGCCATAATGCCGGTAAACCGGTTCCCCACCAACGCATTGCCAACCCGGCAACTGCAGCCCCACTGGTGGCGCCTAACCCAAAGAAAAAGTTTAGCAGATTGACGGCCGACACACTGCGATGGTTGAACAATTGAGCGATCCACACATTACCCCCCAGGTCAACAGACCCATGCCCAAAACCGGCTAAAACCGCCATGGCTAATAAGAGGGGCAGGGTGGTTGAAAAGCTGATCAATAAGGTTCCAACCATGATCAACCCGGCGCCGATCAAAACCACCCAAACCTGTCCCCAACGATCGCCGAGAGGGCCGGAGACGATTTGGGCGGCCAGTGCCCCAAAGAAGATGCCGGTGAATACAACCCCAACCGCAGCCAGGTCAACACCTGTTTGATCGGCCAGGGTGGGCAGCAATGGCCCTAAGGCGGCGGTCATCAACCCTAAGGAGAAAAATAATGTGCAGGCAAGGGCAAGGATGTAACGGCGAGGGATGGTAGTCATGCTGGTTCCTTTGACCAAAAAGTATTCACAAACACGAATATACACGCAAAAACACGAATAGTCAAGGAAGAATATTGCATAAAAACGCATAATCGTGTAAAATAATGCAAACCAGATCGTTCAAAGGATCAAAATGCTTAAAGAAGAACGCCACCAGCTCATTTTGGATCTCCTTAAGAACAATGGGCGTGTAGTCGCTACTGACCTGAGCCGAAAATTCGAAATCTCTGAGGATACGATCCGGCGAGATCTGCGGGAATTAGCGGACGCCGGTCAGTTGGTACGGGTGCACGGAGGCGGGCTGCCCCATTCGCCTGCATCGGCCTCATTTAGCGAACGGCTGCAGCAGGCTCCGGAAGCAAAGAAGAGCATAGCCAGAGCTGCCTTACAGCTTATCCACGATGGACAGGTGATCTTGATCGATGGCGGCACCACCAATTTGCTGGTTACACAACAACTCCCGGAAAGTTTGCGTGCGACCATCATCACCAATAGTCCCATGATTGCCGTGGAGGCATGCCGGCTGACCCATGTTGATGTTATTCAGATTGGCGGGCGGGTGTATAAGGAGTCCCTGGTTACCAGCGGCGCCGTAGCCGTCCAGGCATTGCAGGAGATGCATGTTGATCTAGGCCTGTTAGGTGTTTGCAGTCTGCACCCCGATCTGGGGATCACCGTCCCCGATTTGGAAGAGGCACAGGTTAAGCGGGCTATGCTCCAGGCGGCTGACCAGGTGGCTGCACTGGCTTCAGCGGAAAAATTGGGAACTGCCGCAACGCATACTGTGGCACCCATCTCCGCTCTCATGTATCTGATCACGGATGGATCGGTCTCCGACGAGGTCTTGGACAGCTATCGGGCTTCGGGGGTAACTGTATTTTCGAAATGAGGTGTTAAGTGGATTATCGGCTGGTCGAACAAAATGATATTCGCATCATAGAATGTTTACAAGGATTTTGTATAAAAACTGAAAAAGATGCGCTGGATGTGGTTGGCTTTTGCGGTGAATCACAAAGCAACCGGGTGCTCTTGTATGAATGCAATCTGGGCCCTGATTTCTACGACCTGAAAACCGGCTTGGCGGGTATGATGTTATTAAAATTCAGTAATTACCGAATTGTCGCCGCGGCGGTATTGGATCCGCTGGAAAGTAAAAAAGGTCGATTTGGCGAATTTGCTTGGGAGACTAACCACAGCAATGAATTCAGGATCTTTCCTGACCGGACTTCTGCATTGAATTGGCTGGCGGGTAAGAATGGAACCCGCTAAGGTTTTTCTGTAAATTATTCCCCTTGACACTTACTATACCGAACGGTATAATGGCGGTTATGGATAACCGAGAACGACTGCTGCAATGTGCGTTAACCCTGTTTGCCGACCGGGGGTATGATGCAGTCGGGGTGCAGGAGATCGTCGAGAAGGCCGGTGTAACCAAGCCGACCCTATACCATTACTTCGGCAGCAAACATCTGCTGCTTGAGGACCTCCTCTCCGGTTACTTCACCAAATTGGATGCCCTTCTCATAGAGGCTGCCCGGTACAACGGCGACCTACCTCTTACGCTCAAGCGCATCACCGAAACTTGTTTTGAGTTCGCCCGCCAATATCCGGCTTTTTACCGGCTTCAGCTTGGTTTGTGGTTTGCTCCTCAGAGCAGTGAAGGGTATCAAGTTGTGTCGCGTTTGCACCAGGTTCAATTTGATCTGATCCAAAAAGTTTTTACACAAGCAGTAGTACAGCACGGTAACATGCGCGGCCGGCACCGGGCTTATACTGCCACTTTCATCGGCATGATCCATACTTACATCGGTCTGGCGTTAAACGGCTTCGCCGAGTTGAATCAAGCATTGGTTGAGCAGGCTGTTCACCAATTCCAACACGGGATCTATTCATAAAGCAAATTTTTTTAACCTCGAACTATACCGAACGGTATACAAAGGAAACAAGAACATGGAAAATTGGTCAAAAGACACTGTTTTTTATCACATGTACCCGCTTGGTTTGTGCGGGGCGCCGCATCTGAATGATTTTTCCTCCGTACCTGAAGCACGCCTGCAGCGCTTGAAGGGTTGGACTGAGCACATACTTTCCTTGGGCTGTAATGCCGTTTATCTTGGCCCCTTGTTTGAGTCCAACTCGCATGGGTATGATACGGCTGATTATTTTCAGGTCGACCGGCGCTTGGGCACCAACCAAACGCTCACCGATCTAGTGGCGGATTATCACGCCCATGGTATCCGGGTAATTTTGGATGGAGTGTTCAACCATGTGGGAAGGAATTTTTGGGCGTTCCGGGATGTGCAGCAGAATGGTCCTGCTTCTGCCTACGTGAATTGGTTCGCCGGGTTAAAATTTGGCAGTTCCAACCGGTACGGTGATCCGTTCACGTATGATACCTGGAACGGTTATGACAGCCTGGTCAAGTTGAATTTAAGCAATCCTCAAGTATGTGCCCATTTATTGAAAGCCGTGGAACAATGGATCGGTGAGTATCACATCGACGGTTTACGCCTGGATACAGCCGACTGCCTGGACATGGACTACCAAAAGGAATTAGCGGCATTCTGCCGCCGCCTGCGGCCCGATTTCTGGTTGATGGGTGAAGTGATCCACGGGGATTACAACAAGTGGGCA
>DATMYN010000057.1:0-2425 GCA_035560875.1 Longilinea sp.
GAGACCCTGCAATAATGCTGCTTGGAGCCACCTCACCAATTTTCTTGGTTTTCCAGAAGAAACGCCAATAAAAATATACCGATATGATGTACAAAACCAGTGTACTGGCAAAGGCGGGTTTGAATCCGTAATTATCCTGGATCCATCCGCTGATGGTTGGGGATAGGAACCAGCCAAAATTACCTGCCATACTCACCAAGCTGGCCACTGTGGCGCGCGCCTTGGGTTCAACCTCTTCCATCACAAAAGTTTGATAAACCGGTCCGCTCATATTCATGAGCATGATACGGATGTAATAAGCCACCCCACTCAGTAAAAACCAGGGCGAAAAACCTAACAAGAACAAGAAGGGGATGGATATTGCCTGGGTTACAACCACCAATTGGATCTTGCCGTATTTGTCGGCCAGAGGCGGTGCAATCAACAACCCGATTCCCATCGCCAGTGCCCCCCAAGCCAGCATGGAACCAACCACCGGATCGGGTTGATGATACACCTGGCGGAAGAATACATTCATGAAAGGCATGATCAACCCGGCCCCAATGGATGTGATCAGCATCGGCAGTACCAATTTACCCATAGAATTGAAATGCTTGCCGATATAACCGAGGGATGCAAATGAAGAACGCTGGCTGGGAAGCAAATCAGGTTTCTTTAGGAAAACCAAGGGCAGTACACCCAACAAGGCTGCAAAGCCGATCGTCATCAACGCATATCCATAGGCAGTAGTGCTGGTGACGGATACACCGTAGGCGTTTCCTAACCAGGTAGGCAGGTAACCACCCACCCAGTTGCCCACCGCGCTGGCAACCATCTGCATACCGCTGTTGATGCTGAATAAATAGGTGCGTTCTTTTTCCCCGCTGTTCTCGATCAGGAACATACCCATCGAAACGCCTGACAGGCTGGATGAGAACCCGATCAACACGTTCATAAAGGAAAAAACGGTCAAGGAAGGGAATATGGAGATAACGATCACAGCTACAGCCTGACCAAGACCACCCAATAACAATGAGAATTTGCGGCCCAGTTTATCGGCAAGATACCCCATCGGTAAGGCTACCAATAAAGCAGTCCCGCTGCTGATACTGACCATATTTCCCAATTGCGTATTGCCAAACCCTAGGCTCAAACCATAGAAATTGAAGAGCAGCCGGTAAACACCCAAGGAGGCGCCGGTAAGGATCACACTTAGTAAATACAGGCGCGCATTCGGACTGAAAGCAGTCAAGTTTTCAGCATACGTAACAATAACTTTACGCAAACGACCACCAAAACGATTCAAAAAATCCTCCAGACAACAGGTAAATATTCTGTTTAGTTTAGAATCCCCAAATAACGCTGGGTATCTTGAAGCAATGCCTGCAATGCACCAGCCCGCAGCGAGTATCGTTTTTCACCATCGGCTTCCAGGGTGATGTGTACCAACCCGCATAGCCGCAGTAGATTGAGGTGATGCACCACGGTGGGGGCACGCAGCCGCAGCCGCCGGGCCAGTTCGGTGGGGGTCAAGGATTCCTCGCCGAGATCATGCAGAATGTGCAGACGGGTCGGGTCGGCAAGCGCCTTAAGCGAACGTACCAACGCCTTGGGAGCCTGATCGGCCGGAATACGGGATTCATCTTCCGACCGGCAGCCAAACATCAGCAGTGTTCGCTCGGCGCTTACCTTACCTAAAAAGATCAAGGGTGCCCCCCAATAGCTGGGGACCAGGACCAGCTTGGGGGTTTTCACCCGCGGTAATACTTCTACACCACCGGTTAAATGCTCCAGTAAGGCCGGCAGGGGTAACTCGGCGGCCAGTTTTTTTGCCTTCTCGATACCGGCGGTCAAATGCGGCTGCAAACGGGCTTCTTCTTCGCGGAAGAAGACCTGATAATATGCTTTTAACGCCATTAAAAACGCCTCACCGAATTCAGCCGGATGAGCGCCGATATCGATTATTTTTTTCAGGGTATCAGGGTCGAACGATTTTCCGCGGCGCTGGAGATATGCCCTCAGGTCATCCATCTCTTGAAGGACAGGTTTCTCCGCGAGAGATAGTTTTCGCAGGAGGGCTCGGATCTCAGCCGGCATATCATCTCCGGCCGCCAGGTCCATAAGGCGTTGTGCCGGGGGAGTCTTTTCCAAGACTTCTAAAGCCGTTGAGACATCGCGCGGAGCCGGTAAGGCTTGCATCCACTGTAAAGGTATGGGCAGCAGTGATAAAGCCAGCTCAAGCGTCTCGCGCTGAGCTGCCGGTAATCGCGAACGAACGCCGGCAGCCCAGGCAGGCCGTAGACCAAAATTTGCCGGATGGTGCAGCACCACCAAGCTGGCAAACAGGTCATAAACCGTTCCCATATCCCAGATCAATTCAGGCATATCTGTCTCTATATAACAAAATTTGGTATTAGACCAGTATCTAATCGAGTAGATAATAATC